>JAYTCP010000337.1:0-6048 GCA_043736435.1 Planctomycetia bacterium
CGCAAGGGCACGGACCGGGGCTTCGTCACGCTCCACGTCCTCTACAGCGGCCTGTGTCAGGTGGAGCCCGCGTGCACCGAGATCGGCCTGGTGCCCGTCGCGACGCGCGCGTTCGACCTCCTCCTCTCCTCCGCGGGCCACGGCAGCCTCTGGTACGTCTACGGACTCTCCCAGCGCCGAGGGCAGACGTTCCGCATGCTCCGCATCCCCGAGCGGCTCCACCCGATCGCGCAGGACCCGGTCGCCTTCGACCGCGCCTCCATCCGCGCCCTCTTCGACGCGGGCGTCGCGGCGGGCCGCGATCCCTCCGCGTGGACCTCGACGCCGCCGACGCTCGCGGACCCGGCCCCCGCCGCCCCCACGAAGTAGCCACTCGCTCGCGGCTCCGCGGGGCCCGCAGATGCTCGCGATCCGCTCCGCCCTAGTGCAGCGCCGTGTAGATGCGGTGGACGTCGTCGTTGTCGTCGAGCGCCAGGAGGAAGTCCTCCACCTGCTTGCGCTGGTCGGGCGGCAGGTCCAAGTGCTCCTTCGCCACGTAGCCCATCTCCGACGTGGTGACCGACCACTTCGCGTCGCGCAGCGCGTGCGTGACCTTGTCGAGGTCGGTCGGGTCGGTGAAGAAGCGCGCGCCCGCGTGGTCGTCGGGGACGTGCTCGAGGGACTCGACGTTCTGCGCGCCCGCCTCGATGGCGACGCCCTCGATGTCGACACCCTTGCCCTCGAGCGTCGCCTCGATGATGCCGACGTGGTCGAACATGTACGAGACCTTCGTGCCGATGATCCCGTTGCGGAACAGCACGCGGATCTCGGGTGCGGTGCGGTTGCGGTTGTCGGTCAGGCACTCGACGATCACGGGGATCTTGTGCGGCGCGAACCCCTCGTACGTGACGAGCTCGAGGTCGACGCCGTCGCCGCCGTGGCCCGAGCCCTTCTTGATCGCGCGCGCGATGACGTCGTTCGGCACCGACTGCTTCCGTGCGGCCTCGACGACGACGGCGAGGCGGGCGTTCATCGTGACGTCGGCCACGCCCGACCTCGCGGCGACGGTGATCTCGCGCACGAGCTTGCTGCTGAGCTTCCCGCGCTTCGCGGCGTTGATCTCGCGCTTCTTCTGGAGCCACTGACGACCCATGGGGCAACCCTCACGGCGGGGGAGACGGGAGGAGCGAGCGTACGGGTCGGGGCGCAGCCACGCCCGAGGAAAGTGGGGGGCGGCGGGGGCCGACCGACTTGGACGGCTACCGGGGCGGCGCGGGGCGGAGATCGAGGCGGTGCTCGGCGGAGCCGGCCACGCGGACCTCCGCGCGGACGAAGCCGGGCTCGCCCTCGGAACCGACGGTGGCCCTGAAGACGCCCGACCAGAGGCCTTCGACTCGGTAACCGCCGTCGGGATCGGTCCAAGCGGTGAAGATGAGAGCCCCATGCTCGTCAGTGACCTCGACGCGCGTGAAGGGGCGGGGAGCGCCCGCGGCGTCGACCACGCGGCCGGAGAGGACCGCCCCGCGGCGGAGGGAAAGCGCGCCCACGTCCGTGGTCTCGCCGGGGCGCACTTCGACGGGGCCGTCGGAAGCTGCAACCAGGGCCCCGCACCGCAGAACGAGGAGGTAGCGACCCGGCAGCAGAGATTTGAAGGAGAACGTCGGGCTCGTGCCGAGGGCTGCCGTCGGGAAGAAGCGCCAGCGGGCGGGATGCGCCGTCCGTTCGATCGCGAGGACGAATCCCGTCTCGAGCGGGGGCCACGCGTCGGATCGAATCCGCCCGCGCAAGCTGCCCGGAGCGCCAGGAGGGGATCCATCGGGGGGAACGAAGGAGGTGAACTCGGACGCGTCGAAGAGACCGACCTCTGCTTGAGGTTGCGGCTCGAGCTCGATCTCGATCCGGGTGGCCCTGTCGGGGACGGGGCGCGTCCCCGCGTCCGCCAACCACAGCGTCCGCCCCGGAACGTCCAGGCACGTCAGGACCGCGCGTCCGCTGTCCCAGGTGCTCACCCACGCGATCGGCACGTCGATGCCTCCCGCCGACAGGATCGCGTACCCGCCGCTCGCTGGCAGGCCGTCCCGACTGACGAGCACCTCGAGCCGCGTCCGGGGACGCACCTCCATCACGAGGTCGAGCGTCCCTCCGTGGGGCGGCACATGGACCCACTGCGGCCCAGCCGAGCCGCGCTCGCCGAGCAGCAGCAGCCGGGTCACGCCCGGTTCCAGGCGGTCCGGCAGCTCCAGGATGCGGTCGACAACAGGGACTCGAGGCAGCTCATGGCTCCACGTCTCGAGCACCTCCGGCGGAAGAGTGAACGAGCCCCGGGCAGGCGACAACCGCATGTCGCCGTCGGCTCGCACGACCCGAAAGGAGTCCCCGGCGACCACGTCGCCCGTCAGGTGGATGCGCACCCGGGAGCGGTTCTCCCGTCGAAGGACGACTCCGCTCGCATCACGGGTCTGCCGGGAGATCGTCCGCTCGATGAAGCCCGGCGCCGAGACGTGAAACGTGGCGATGTCGTCGTCGAGGACGACGATCTCGAAGCGACCTTCCGCATCCGTGGTGGCCGATGTCCCGGGGCCGATGTCGTCGTCGAGGTCTCCCCGTCCGGACACGGCGGCCCCCGGAACGGGCCGGCCGTCCTCGTCGACGACGGTGCCCCGGGTGCGGGCGGTGGCGACCCGGCCCCCGCCGAGCCGGCCCCCGCCGCCCCCCGAAGAGTCGACGTCGGCTGCCGGCGGGGACGCCGGGGCGGCGGCGGCGGGTGTTCCCCCCGGCGCCAGCATGAGCGACGGAGGGGGAGTTGCCCCGTCCGACGGTCCGCGCGAGGATCCGGCTTCGGGGACGTCCTCTCCGCAGCGTTGGAAGAGGAGGCCCCCCGTCGCCGCGAGGAACAGCATGCCCAGAGTGATCGCGCTCGTACGCTTCAACCGACCCTCCATCGGGCGCATCGTACTCGCCCTCGTCGCGAGCGCGTTCGGGCCCGGCGCGCCCGCGCGCGCCGGCGACGGGCCCGTCGAGGAGAGCGAACGGCGGTACGAGGGGTTCGTCCCGGGGCCTTCCGAGGACCCGGACTTCGCGCTGTGGCGGCGGATCGTGGACGCGGCGACGGGCGAGCCGATCCCGGGCGCGCGGCTGATCCGCCACGAGGAGGACACGACGGAGAGCGCGCTCCAGCGGGCGCCCGTGCTCGGCTGGGGCGAGGCCGATCCCACGGGGATCGCGCACTGCGAGGCCGCCGAGGGAGACCAGCGGCCGAGCTCCCACTGGGTGGTACGGGCCCCTGGCTACGCGCCCCAATGCGAGTTCGCGACGTTCCCGCCGGCGCTCGTCCCGCTTCGGCGCGGGGAGCGCGTGACGCTGCGGGTGCTGGACGCGTTCGGGGAGCCGGTGGAGGGGGCGGCCCTCGATGTGTTCGACGGCTGCTCGCACGCGCCCGCGCTCGCGCGCGCGACCTCCGACGCGAAGGGTTTGGCGAGCTTCGGGCCCGTCGACCTGAACGACCTGCGACTGTGGATCGAGTCCTCGCGCGGCTGCGTGGAGCCGCTCGACATGGAGCAGGTCTTCGGCCAAGGCGCGCGCGTCCCCGACGTCGTGCTCGAGCCGGGCGTCGTGCCGAGGGGGCGCGTCGTCGATCGCCTGGGGGAGCCGCTCCACGGCGTCCTCGTGCGCGCCGCCGGCCGCGAGCGGGGGCCGGCGACGCTCACGGGGCCGGATGGCCGTTTCCTGCTGCCGATGGTGCCCCGAGGGAGCGATCTGTGGATGCGCCCGTGGGACTTCGTCGGGCAGAGCACGCCGTACGTGGACGACGTGGAGCTCGGCAGCGCGGTGGAGGTGACCCTCGACCCGCTGGGGCTCGTGAAGCGCCCGTGGAAGGGCGCGATGCTGCGGATCACGACGCGGCTGCCGGAGGGCGCCGCATCCGTCGAGCAGCTCGAGATCGCCGTCGTGCGCGAGGTGGATGGCGCCCGGGACGAACCCGTCCTCGAGCCCGCGGCGGCCCCGGCAGCTGCGGGGACGTTCGCGCTCGAGGTCCCCGTCGCACCCGGCCCCCACCGGATCGAGGCCCCGGGCGCACTCGAGGGCGGGTTCGACCTGGCGCCGACGCGCGTGGAGGTCGCCGCGGGCGAGGTCCGCGAGGTGGCGTTGGTTCTCACGGCGCGGCCGCGCCTCCGAATCCTCGGAACCCGGCCCGAGGACACGACGATCTCCCTCGTCTCGGCCTCGGAGTCGCGGACGGTCGACGAGACCGCGGATGCGGAAGGGCTCCCCCTTGCCGCCGACGTGCGCGCGGTGCTCCACGTCCGGGACGGCTTCGGCTCGGTGGCGATCGTGCCCGTGGGACCCGCGCGGGACGGAGGGCGCGAGGCGACGATCCCGACGATCCCCGTCCACCACGTCCGCTGGCCTAAGGACGTGAAGCTCGAGTGGGTGAACCTCCTCTGCCGCGGCCGCAAGCAGCACGTCGTCAAGATCGAGGGCGGTCTCGCGACGCGGGCCGCCGGAGACCTCGTGCTCGAGGTGAACCTGGGCGTGACGGACCACGTCCACCGGATCCCCCTCACGTTGCCCGCCGAGGGTGCGGTCGATCTGACGGTCGACCCGCGGACGGTGCCCGCCGTCCCCGCTGCGGCCCTCGCGGTCTTCCGCATCGTGCGCCCCACGGGGGCGACGGGACGCATCTCGCGGAGCGTCTCGGTGAGCGGTGGGTACGGGAGCTGCTCCGACGAGAAGATCGAGGCCTCCGTCGGCGCGCGGATCACCTACTCGCTGGCTGGGTACCTGACCAAGCGCATCCTGGTGACGAAGGCCGAGTCACGGGAGGTCCGTTGGGGGACAGCCTCCCTCGAGCTCACCGTGACCGACGACGCGGGAAACCCCGTCGACGCGCGGGTCTACCTCGACGACGAGGCGCTCTGGGCGCCGGAAGGCGTCCTCTCCGTCGCCGGGCTCGACGCGGGCCCCCATCGCGTGCTGATCGCCGCCGGCGGATCGAAGGGCCCAGGCGTCGAGCTCCGCCTCCTCCTGCGCGACGGGGAGACGCGGACGAAGAAGGTGGCGCTGCCTCCGTCAAGCTAACTGCACAATCCGTTCTGCACAATCCGTTCCGCAACAATCGCCGTCAGTTTGCACAATCCGTTCCGCAACCACCGCCGCCAACTGACTGCACAATCCGTTCCGCAACCACCGCCGTCAGTTGGCGGCGATTGTTGCGGAACGAATGGTTCAGTTGACGGCGATTGTTGCGGAACGGATGCGTCACTTCTCCGACAGCCGACGGTGGCGATACGGCGTCTCGAGCATGAGCGCGCACAGGGCCGTCGCGAACACGCGGCCGCCCGTCTGGCGCTCGTACGTCCCGAGCGGATCCCACGAGCCGCGCGCGCACCCCGACGTCCCCTGGTGCGGGATCAACGCCCCGCGCAACCGGCCGAACCAGCCCGCGTACGCGTCCCCGCCGGCCTGGAACGTGGCCATCGTCCCGTACCACCACTCGTAGAGCGACAGGTGCCCCACCTGCACGCGCACCTTGCCCTGGCCCGGCACGACGATCTCCTTGAACGAGATCGACCAGTCGGGGCGGTCCTTGCTCGCGAGCGCGAGGTGCGCTCGGTGCCGCGCGCCCTCGCGCCCGACGCCGAGCCATTCGCGCATCGCCGCGGCACAGAGCCCGTTCGCGGTGGTGGGGGTGTAGCCGTACGCGCGGCCATCCTTCAGGTACGCGAGGCGCCCGTCGTCGATCTCGAGCGACGTCAGCCACGCGTCGACCTCGGCCCCAAGCGCCGCCGGGAGCTCGACGCCGACGTCGCGCGCCGTCACGAGCGCAGGCACGACGAGCGCCGCGTAGGGCACGTCGCTCCCCGGCCGGAACCCCGACGCGTACCCCCACGCCCCGTCGGCCCCCCGTGCCCCCAGCACTCGCGCCACCCCTTCCCGTACCGCGTCGACGAACCGCCCCTTTCCCTCGAGCACCTCGGCCTCGGCGAGCGCCTGCGTCGCGAGCGGCAGCGCCCACGTGCCCGCCCCACCGCGCAGCCGCTCGAGCGCCCGATCGACGAGCGCCCCGTG
>JAYTCP010000338.1:0-10164 GCA_043736435.1 Planctomycetia bacterium
GCTCACGGTCAGGTCGATGCCTTTCAAGGCCTCGACGGGGCCGTATCGCTTCACGAGGCCCCGGACTTCCAAGACGGCGTCGGTCACGACGGGATCCTACAACGCGGCCGGGCCCCACCCCGTCCCCCGGAGGACCCCTCGACGAGCCCCGGGACGGCCTGCCCCAGGCACCCCACGACGGGCGCCGCGGCCCTGGGAAGTCGCCCGTAAGCCCGGCCGGGGCTGGACCGACCGTCCCCTCCGGTACAGGCTGTGCGGGCCGTGCGCCCGCTCTACCTCGCCCTGAGCGTCCTCTTCTTCGCGCTCGCGGTCCTAGGCGCGTTCCTGCCGCTGCTCCCGACCACGCCGTTCCTGCTCCTCACCAGCGGCTGCCTCGTCCGCTCCTCACCCGCCCTGCACGCGCGGTTGATGCGCTCCCCGGCCTTCGGGCCCATGCTCACCGATTGGGAGCGCCACCGCGGCATGCGCCCCCGCGCGAAGGGTCTGGCTCTCGGCCTGCTCGTCCTCGGCGTGGGGGCAAGCGTCGCGTTCGGGAACCTCCCACGGGTCCTCGTGTGGGTCGTGGTCGGGTTCGGCGCCGTCGGCGCCGTGGCGATCCTCCGCGTGAGGACGATCCGCGCCGACGTGGCCTGACGCCCGCCGGCGCCCGCCCCCCGCGGCGCGCGCCGACGCTACGATGCCCCGGGAGGATCCATGTCTCGCTCCCGTCGCGCGCTCGCGCTGGGCCTCGGCGTCGCCCTCGTTGCGATCGCCGCCCTGCTCCTCCTGCGCGAGCGGTCGGTCCCGCCGCCGGAGGCCGGCGACCCCGACTCGATCGACGGCCTCGACGCGCCGTCCGCTCTTGCCCCCGCTTCGTCGTCGTTCCCCCCGACGGCCCCCGAGGACGTCACGCTCTTCGCGCCCGGCATCGGGACTGCGCCGCCCGCCTCGGCTCCGGCCCCGGCGAAGGAGCCCGAGCCCGCGGGTCCGGTCGAGGGCGGTGCGGAGACGAAGGGCCCGTTCGCGGGGATCGTCGTCGATCGCGAGGGCAAGCCGGTCGCGGGGGCGGAGGTCCGGATCGTGGGAGGGTGGGCTTTCGGGCCGATGAGGCCCGACGGGGGAGGGATCGACGAGGCGGTGATCCCCAAGGTGACGACCGCGGGCGACGGGCGGTTCACGTTCACGCTCGAGCGGAAGGTCGCGAGCGTGCGCGTGCTCGCGCGCGCCCGAGGGTTCGCGGCGGCGCGACCCGACGTCGAACTGGCGCCCGAGCGCGAGACGCGCGTGGTGATGGTGCCGGCGGCGGTCGTGCGAGTCACGGTGGTCGAGCCCGACGGAGCGACGCCGGTGCGCGGCGCGATCGTGCGGGTGCTCTGCGGCGATCGGGCGGCACCGCGCGGGAATGCGACGGGTGCGCTCGGGTGGACCGACGAAGCCACGACGGATGCGCGCGGCGTCGCCGAGGTCTCCGCGAACGGAGGCCCCGCGGCGGTAATCTTCGCCCGCGGGGGAAGCGGCCCCTGGGGACGCAAGGACGGGCTCCTCGTCCCGCCCGAGGGCCTCGAGGTGAAGGTCGCGCTCGCGGCGACGTCGACGCTCGTGCTGACGGTGAACGGACCGGACGGGCGCGCGCTGTCGGGCGTGCGGGTGCTCGTGGTGGGGGGCGGCGGCATCTGGGAAGGGAGGACCGACGCTTCGGGCGCGTGGCGGGTCGAGGGCATCCCGGCCGTGGCCGTTCCCGGCCCGCAGGACGATCTCCAGGTGTCGGCGATCCTCGAGGGCCATGCGCCGAGCGGCAACGTACGCGTGCCGATGCCCGCGCCGGGTGTCGAGGGAGCGCACGCGATCGCCCTCGAGCCGTGGCGAACCCTCGCGGGGCACGTGCTGCGGGCCGACGGGAGCCCCGCCCCCCGGGCGACCGTGAGCTGGTGGGCCGGGATCCTCCATGGGGGGCCCGAGCTGAGGCTGCCCTGGGCCGAGGAGGTCACCACGGATGCGCAGGGGCGGTTCCGGTTCGTGCGGTTCGCGGGGAGCGGCGAACGCTCGGTCAGGGCGCAGCTCGCGGTCGCCGAGGGTGTCGAGTTCGCGCTCACGCGCCTCGTCGCCGGCGAGGAGATCCCCGAGGACCTCGAGATTCGGCTCGGCACGGCACAGAAAGGCGCGCCGACCGAGCGCGACGCCTCGGCGCGGATCCGCGTGATCACGGCGAACGGGGCGCCCGCGGCGGGGGTGCTCGTCGAGGCGGGGATCCCGACGGTCCGATTCGAGGTGCTCGATCGCAAGACGACGGATGCCGAGGGGCGCGCGTCGCTCGAGGGGCTCGTGCGCGGGACCGTCGAGCTCGTGCTGCATCCGAAGGGTGCGCCGTCCTTCACCACGCGGATCGCGGGCGTGGGCACCGGCACCGACGAGCACGTGGTGAAGCTGCCCGGGGGCGTCGTCACGGGCCGCGTGAGTCGGACGGACGGATCCCCGGCGGCGGGGCTCGCGCTGCGGCTCGAGGCGGTCGCGCGCGACGTCGTCGGAAGGCCCACCTACTTCTCGGGGGGCGTGCGCGTCGAGTGCGGCCCGGACGGCACGTTCCGCTTCACCGGGATGGGGGAGGGAGAGTACCGCATCGTGCCGGAGGATCCGACGTTGTCGTGGATCGGGGGCCCCGGCAATGCGTCGTATCTGTCACCGGGCTTCGTGCAGGCGGGGACGAGCGACGTCGCGCTCGTGGTCGTCACGCAGGCCGAGGCGCTCGGGCACCTGCTCGAGGTGGAGGCGGTGGATGGCATGACGGGGCAGGCGATCGTCGCCGACCCCGGCCTGATCGCCAGCGTCCAGCTCGAGGGCATGTTGCGGCCGTACTTCGTGTTGCCCGCCGTTCCCGGCTCCCCGGGACTGTTCCGCTCGACGAGCACCTTGCCCGCCGGGGTCCGCGACCTCACGATCACCGCCACGGGCCGACGACACGTCGTCGTGCATGGCGTGCGCATCCCGGGCGTCGGCGGTCCCGCCCGCATCCGCGTCGAGCTCGCGCCCGGCACGCGGATCACGGGCCACGTCCACGAGGAGTCGGGCACGGTGCCGCCGGGTGTCGTGGTCGTGCGCGTGGAGACGAGCGAGGCCCGCGTGGGGGCCGACGGCGCGTTCGTCCTCGACCTGACGCTCGACCCCGGAGAGCGCGAGCTCGAGGTGGCGGGCGACTACGTGCGCACCGTGAAGCGCATGGTGCGGACGAAAGCGGACGCGCCCGTCGACGTGGACGTCACCGTGGTCGCCGGCGGCGCGCTGCGGTGCTCGCTCGTCGACGGGGTGCCGTCCGATCGCGTCGCGCTCACGAGCACGCGGATCGACACCGACGCGGGCGCCCAACCGTTCTCCGAGTCGGTCATCCTCGACCGATCGACCGTGCTCTCCCGGGGTGGTTCGGCGCTGTTCGCCGGTCTCGCCCCGGGGCGCTATCGCGTGACGGGCACCTGGGACGGAGCGGCGCTCCCCGTCCGGGACGCCACGGTCGAGCGCGGCGCGACGGCCGTCGTTCCGGTGCGCCCGCCGACCTCGGAGCGCTGATTCCCGGTCGCGGGGCGACGCTCCATGGTCGCCCGGCACGCGCTCCCCTACACTGGCCCCCGCCGCCCCCAGGAGAATCCGATGCGTTCCGTCCCCATCCTCGCCGTCGCCGTGCTCCTGTGCCTCGGGATCCCCCTCGCCGGATGCGGCGACACGTCGAAGTCCTCCGGGACCACGGGCTACAAGACGCCCGAGTCGCTCATCCAAGCACTGCGGACCGCCGTGCTCTCCGGCGATGCCAGGACGGCGGGCGAGCTGTACGACCGGAACGACCCCGCGGCGACGACCAAGATCGCGTTCTGGGAGGCGCTCGCCGGGCAGTCGAAGCGCTGGGCGGAGGTGCGCGCGGCGTACGTCGGCAAGTTCGGGCCGCTCACGTGGGGCGCCCCGGGCAATCCGTTCGACGTGACGTACTCCCAGCGCGACATGGGGCTCGACGCGAGCCTGAGCGAGTACTTCTCCCAGGCGAAGGCGCAGATCGAGGGCGACCGTGCCTCCGTCGCCGCCGGGACGTTCCAGTTCACCGTGAACCGGATGGACGGAGCCTGGCGCTCCTTCCGCGAGGCGAGCTTAGGCCTCACGGCGGACGAGGCGAAGGCCCTCGAAGAGGACGTCGATGGCGCGAGGATCGCCCTCGAGGCGATCGCGGCCGCCAATGCGCACACCGAGGTGCCGCAGCTGCTGAAGCGTTGATTCGCGGCACGGCGGAGACGTTTGATGGGCGGGATGACGCGCCGACGACCGTGGATCCTCGGCGTGGCCGTCCTGGCCGCGGTCGGCGTCTTCGTCGCCGTGCGATTCGCGGGAGGGCCGACGCCCGATCCCGCGGCGGATTCCAGGTGCCTGGTCCGCAGGCCCATAGGGGGTGAGGCTCCCGAGGCCCTGGCGACCGATCCCGCGCGCGCGTCGGGAGCGAGACCGGCGACGCTCGACGCGAGCGGGACGTCGCTGCCGGCGCCGGGTGTTCCCACGCCGACGGTCCCCGAGGCCGCCCCGCCCGCCGCACCCGCGACCGACCTTCGCGGTCTCGTCGTGGACGAGGCCGGACGCCCCGTCTCGCGCGCGCAGGTGCGAGCGCGGGATCGTGTCGAGAGCGAGACCGCCCTGCAGGGGACGCCTCTGCCCCTGCTGGCTACTTCCGACGTGGACGGGCGCTTCGCCGTTCCACCCGTGCCTCCACGCGGCGCAACCGTCGTGAGCGTCGCCGCACCGGGGCTCACGCTCTCGGGGAGCGAGGCGTACCTCGAGACCGGCGTCGAGAACCGCATCGTGATGGTGAAGGCATGTTCCCTGCGGGCTCGCGTGGTGGAGGTGGGGAGTGGTGCACCCGTGACCGACGCCCTCGTCCATGCGATCACGGGCCGGATGGTGTCCGCCGCGTGGGGAAGTCTCCTCGACGCTCCCGCCGCCGAGGTCGTCCGAACCGACGCGACGGGCCGCGCCACGCTGGCGACGGAGGGCGGCCCCGCGATCCTGATCGTCCGTTCGAAAGAGCACGCTCCGGTGGTGACGTCGGGCCTCACGGTGCCCGTTGGGGGACTCGACGTCGAGGTGCGTGCCACCCGCGGAGGAGCCCTCGCCGTCTCGGTCCGCGGACCGGACGGAGCTCTCCTGGCCGGGGCACGCATTCAGTGCGAGGTGAGGCCCGCGTACCGGAGCTTCGGGGCGACCGGGCCCGACGGGGTCTTCCGCTTCGGGGGGCTCGACCTCCCGCCGGTCGTCCCCGACCCGGACTCCGATGTCGTGCCGACCCTGCTCGTGTCGGCGCCCGGTCTCGAGACTCGCATCCTCACGTTTCCCCTTCCGGCCGCCGGGGCGACGTACGTACAGGAGATCCGGCTGCGCATCGCGCGGATGATCCGAGGGCACGTGCGTACGGCGGACGGGGCCCCGGCACCCGGAGTGAGAGTGCGGGCCGGGCTCGACGGCGGGGTCGGTTCGGATGTGTCCGACCCGCGTTGGGCCGTTTCGGACGCGGACGGCGGCTTCGCGCTGGGCCCCATCGCGGTCGGGCTCTGGTCCGTGTACGCCACGCGCGGCGACGGCACCGTCCTGGCCGGCGTGGACGTGACGGTCTCGGAGGACGGCGAGCCTCCCCCTGCCGAGGTCGCGCTGCCATCGACCGAGGGGCGTCTGACCGTACGGGTGGTCGATGCGCAGGGGCGTGGCGTCGCCGACACGGGCTTGGAGGTTCGCGCCACGCGGCACAGGTACCGGCTCGGCGTCGCCGACGGCGTCACGGACGCGACGGGTGTCGCGCGCCTCGACCAGCTCGCGCCCGAGGCGGCCGTGCTGATCGTGCGCCCGCCCGCTTCTGTGCCCGTGGGGCGGGACCTGACCGCCGCCGACTTCGACGGTCGCGAGCTGCGCATCGCGCTTGAGGACGGGAGCCTCGAGGGGCGCGTGGTCGGACTGGATCAGCGGCCCCGGCGCGCGCACGTGAAGCTCTGCGCCCAGGTCGGCGTGTGTATCGAGGCGGGGCCCACCGTCGAGTGCGACCTGGGCGGTGGTTTCGCCTTCACGGGCCTCGTGCCCGGCACGTACCGCCTGATGGTGGACGAGGCGGACGGGGTGCTCGTCGGCGGCGATGCCATGCTCCGCGTGGGAGCTCCCCCGGTCACGCTGATGGTGGTCAGCCCCGCGGAGGCGGCCCGGCTCCATGTCGAGCTCCGCCTCGTGGATGTCGCGACCGGCACTCCCGTGCACGTGCCTGCCTTCCGGGCGAAGGTCGTGTTGGTGAGCCGAGTCGACGCCAAGGAGTTGCACGCGCCGCACGGTCCCGACGACAGCGAGGGGCGCTTCCTCTCCTTTCAGAGCCTGCCGCCGGGCACCTACGACGGGCGGCTCGTCGTTCCCGGCTACGAGGAGGTCGATCTCGGCGCGGTGACCCTCCCTGCGGAGGGGGAAGCGCGTACGCTTCGTCTGGAGCGGAGCGGGGCAGTCGGAAAGTAGCGCGCGTTCTCGACGCGCACGCGTGGGCGTTCCCCCGCGCCCCCAGCATTCCCAACGAACTCCTGCAAGCAGAACGGGCGGATCCCCGCTGTCGGGAATCCGCCCGTGTGCTTCGAAAGGCCGTCCAACGGGGAGGCCCGTCGGTCGTCCCTGTTATGCGGACGGCCCTCGCAAGTCACGACTACCCATCGGATCACCTCCTTTCGAATCGGGGCGTCGCCCCGGGGCCTTAGGTGCCGGGCCCGTCGGTCCGGCATGTCCCGGCGCCGCAGGGCGGTGAGGCCCTGGCCGGTTCGCGCGGAATTCTACCAATGCATGTCGGGAGCGAGAAACGTCCTGTTTCACGCGGGCGCCTCGGACGCGGACAGCCCCCCCCGGGTCGTGGCGGCCGATTCGGCCGATCTGCGCGGGGACGGGCCCCCGCCGCCCCCGTGACCTACATCCCCGGCTTGCGCAGCCCGAGCCCGCCGAACGGCGGCGGGGGCATCGTCGGCTTCGGCTTCCACATCTCCTCCACCTTGCTGTCGATCTCGCCGGCCGTCGTGGTGCCCATGTAGAGGATCTCGTCGAGCTTCGTGCGCACGTCCTTGGCGTAGCGCTCGTCCTCGATCGAGACGAGGTTGATCCGCACGTTGTAGGCCGCGACCGCCATGGCGGACCGCGCGAACTCCGCGCCCGCGGCGCCGTCGCTCACGGCGTTGCGGTTCCCGTTCGGGACGGCGTTCTTCGCGAGCCCGATGATCTCGAGACACTGCTCCATGATCTTCATCGGCACGTCCACGGCGCCCTTGAGCGCCGCCTGGATCGCGGCCTTGCGCGCGGCCTGCTCGGCCTCCGTGGCTTTCGGCAGCTTGTAGGCCGACGAAACGGCGTCGTACGCCTTCGTGTCCTCGTCCGCGAGCTCGAGGAGCCTGGCGATGCCGTCCGCGCCCCCGGCGGCGATCGCCTGCATGAGCGCCTCGTGCGCGGCGTACTTGGGCTTCCCGATCGTGAGCACCGCGAGCATGCGCACGAGCGCCGCGCCGATGGCGCCCACCATCGCCGCGCCCGAGCCGCCGCCCGGCGTCGGGGAGTCGCTCGCGAGGGCCTCGACGAACTGGCGGACGGTGAGGTCGGCGAACGAGGGGGACGACATGGGGGGCTCCGGGGGCGTGGGGAAGAGGATGGGGGCGCGGGGGCCCGTCCGCCACCTCCGCCGCGCAGCCCCCCGGTCGGGGGCGGTTCCGAAGGGGTGAGCGGGTACCCTGGGGGCCGAATCGAGGTGCCGCCATGGTTCGCGCCGTTGCCGATGCCGGAGGGCCCCGCGGGGTCGCCTGGGTCCTCGTCGCCCTCGCGGGCCTCGCCGGCCCCGGCGGTCGGTTCGCCCGAGCCGAGCCGCCCCAGAGCTCCTCGGAGACACGGATCTGCGTGCACGTCTTCGACGATCGGAACGGGGACACCGCCCAGCAGCTGCCCGACGAGGTGGGCCTGGGTGGGTGGACCGTCCGGGTGCCCGAGGGTCGACCGACCGGCTACCTGGCGACCGACGGGAACGGGGTCGCCTGCACGTCCGTGTACGCGGGGATGATCTCGGTGCAGGTGCCCGCGCAGCTCGGCTGGGCCCCGACGTCGCGGGTGGCGCTGCGGGTCCGGGTCGCGGCCGGGGAGACCACCGACGTACACGTGGGCTTCCGCCGGGAGGACGGTGGCGCGGTGCAGGCCCAGTCGCCTACGCCCCCGCCGCAGCCCGCGAGCCGCCAAGGCCGGCTCACGGTCGGCGCGGCGCTCCCGGCGCAGCTCAAGATCACGAGCGTTCGGGTGGTGATGGCGAGCGGGCGCGTGGATCTCGTGAGCGACCCCGCGGTCCCCTTGGGCGCGAGCTACCTCCCCACCGCCGACGTGGTCGAGGCGAAGTTCTGGTACGAGGGGACGGGGGGGCTGCCGTCGGTCGCGCTCGTGACGTCCACGGGCGCCGTGGTCCGAATGGAGGGAACGATCCGTACCCTCCATGTCCGTGCCGAGCTGTCGAATGGGATGGTCTACGAGTACGACTGGGATGCGGGCCGCGAGTGGGGATGCCCCGCACCCTCGAGCGTCCGGTTCGCACCCCCCCTGCCGGCGGGTCGCGCGGGCGAGGTCGGGCGGGTCGGCCTCCCCGCCCTCGGGGGGACGATCGCGCGCTTTCGCGTCGTGACGAAAGGCGGGAGCTTCGACTTCGTGGCACCTGGCCCGGTCCCCACGTCCCCCGAGGACCCGGTTCGGTCCGAGGACGTGGCGGCGGTCCACTTCTTCAGCGAGGGCGAGGGGGCTCGCGCCTCGATGCGGTTGATGCTCATGACGACGTCGGGCCGCGTGCATCGGGTGCCTTCGTCCCCGGACGACCCCCTGCTCTCCCTCGATCTTCGCATGGCGCTGCCAGGCACGAACCCCTACGAATTCGCCTGGAAAGCCGCCCGCCCGCAGGGAGGCCCCGCTCCCCTGGTCGTCCGCTTCACGCCCCCGCGGTGAGCGCCAGCGTGAGGGCCGCCTGCAGGGAGCCGCCCTCGCGCAGGTCGTAGTGGAGGAAGGGGACCTTGGCCGCCTCGGCCGCGCCCTCGTCGTAGCGCGAGTCGCCCACCATGAGCGCGTCCGCGGGGGCCACGCGGAGCGCCTCGAGGGCCGCGAGGAGCAGGTCGGGCGCGGGCTTCTCGCGGCGGCCCGGCGCCATGCCTTCGATCGCTTCGAACCGCCCGAGCAGGCCCGAGGCCGTCAGCACGGCGCGCGCGAGCCCGATCTGCGTGTTCGTCACGCACGCACGGGCGAGCCCGAGCGCGCGGAGGTCATCGAGGGCCGGGCCGGCCTCGGGGTTCACCACGATCGTGTCCGCCTGCTTCGCCATCGCGCGCTCGTAGGCATCCTCGACCTCGCGGTGGGTGCGCCCGGGGTAGAGGTTGCGCACGTCGGCGCCAATCCCCTGCCCCCAGACGCTCTGGAACCGCTCGAGGGTCACCTCGGGACTGCCGAATTCGCGGGCCGCGTCGTTCACGACGGCGAACCACGCGTGGTAGGAGTCGATCAGGACCCCGTCGAGGTCGAAGAGCACCGCCCGAACGGCCCCCGCCGCCCCCCGAATCCTCTTCACGACCGTCCCCCGCGCCGCCGCGCGAGCCGCGTCTCGATCACCTGGTCGGGGTCGAAGGCGAGCAGTCGCACGCGCTCGGCGAAGCCGGGCGGGCACGCCTCGGCAGGAATGAGCCCCACGAGCTCGCTGCCGGCGATCTTGACGCCCGCGGCCTCGGCGCGCTCGCGCACGGCGTCGAACGCCTGGATGGGCGACGTCGCGCGATAGTCGACCAGGTTCATCGACACCTGCACCCACCCCTTCTCGGGCAGGTCGAAGCCGAGGGCCTTGACGCCCTTCATGCCGCCGTCCCGCTCGCGGATCTCCTTCGCGATGCGCTTCGCGAGCGCGAGGTCGCGCGTGTCGAGGTCGACGTTGAACGCCACGAGGAAGAAGCGCGCGCCCACGGCGACGGCGCCGGCGGTGGGGTGCACGGCCTTCGGGCCGAAGTCGGGGGCGCGCGCCGGGTCGGTGCCGATCGAGTCGCGGATGCCCTCGAACTGCCCCTCGCGCACCTTCGCGAGGTCGCGACGCTCGGGGCGGCGGGCGGCGTCGCCGTAGAGGTACGTCGGGATGCCGCACTCGCGCGCGATCCG
>JAYTCP010000339.1:0-2652 GCA_043736435.1 Planctomycetia bacterium
ACGGTCGGGTCGAACCGAAGCGCCTATGCTGAAGCCATCGTGAACCCTCCGTCTGACCGGGGCACCAGCCGCCTGCGCCGAAGGGTCGCGCTCACCCTCCTCCTCGGGTGCGTGGTCGCCGTCGGGGGCTTCGTCTTCCTGCGTGACGGACCCGCCCCAACGTTCCCCGCGCGCGAGTCCGACGCGACCCGCGGTGCGCAGGACACGGCACCCCCGCCGCTCGCAGGGGCATCGCAGGCAGGATCCGCCGCCGCGTCCGTCGCGCCCCAAGAGCCGCCCGGCAAGGGTGAGCCGCCGCTTCCCGTGGATCGCCTGACCGACGACGCGTTTGCGGCCCTCGAGACCGAGGTCGAGGGCGGCCGCATCGAGGGCATCGTGATGGCGGGCACCCGTGCGCGCGGCGGCGGCCACGCGAGGCTCTGGCCGGACTACATGGCGAGGACCTTCGGGGACGCGCGCGGCAAGGAGCCGAAGGCCACCACCCCGATCGCGGCGGACGGGACCTTTCTGCTGGAGGGGATCCCGCCCGGCTCCTACGGCCTGGAGATCGCCCCGGAAGGCGTCGCGACGCGGCTCGTGCTCTTCTCGATGCCCGATCTCCCGGGGAAGACGCGGCGGATCGTGCTGGGGCTCGAGCACGGCGGCGTCGCCGGGCGCGTGTTCGATCGGGTCGGCAAGCCCGCGGTCGGCGCCGTGGTGCACGTGAATCGGGTGAGTGGCAGCCGCGGCTTCCCGATGAACTGCGAGACGCGCGTGGGCGCGGACGGCGCGTACGAGATTGGCGGCCTCCCGCCTGGCACGTACTGGATCGTCACGCACCTCGGTGCTGACTGGTGGAGCGCGAGGGACGATCGGACGCGCACGTTCCACGCGAAGGCGGGCGAGGTCGTTCAGCTCGACCTGGGATCCGAACGCGGGGAGCCCCTGTGGACGGGCGTCCTCCGAACGACGGCCGGGAAGGCCGTTCGGGGTCCCGGGGAGCTCGTCGTCTCCGCATTGTCCCGCTACTACGACTCCTACGACACCACGCCGTTCGACGCGGACGGGGGCTTCGCCAAGCGGCTCACGCCGGGGACGTATCGCGTGAACGTGGTCCTTCCCGGACTCGGCGGCGCGGACGACCTCCGACGGATCCGCATCCCTACCAACGTGATCATCGCCGACCGCGACGTGGCACAGGACCTCGTCCTGCCCGGAACCCGCGTAGCCGGCGTCGTGAAGCACGCGGTCTCGGGGCTGGCCCTCGTGGGCGCCCGCGACCACTCCGTGGCCATCACCCCCGAGGGCAAGGACCACTTCTTCAGACGCAGCGTGGCGCTCTCGAGGGACGGCTCGTTCGTCTTCGACGGCGTCGTGCCGGGACGGTACGTCGTCTCGGGGTGGCCGACCGCCCTCCGCGACGCGTCGCGCGACACGTTGACGTTCGAGGTCCGCGACGGGGTCCCCGAGGTCACCTTGGAGGCGTGGGCCCAGGTCGAGTGACCGCCGAGGTCGGCCACGGGGGCGGACGTTAACGCCTGTCGGTGAGGACCGTCCTTCCGATGGACAACGCCCCCGGAGCCCCCATGAGATCCCCCACCCGTTCGCGCCTCGCGGCCCTCGTCGTCGGTCTCTCCCTCCTGCCCCTGGCGGGCGTCTCGCTCGCGGGGGACGACGCGCCCCCGCCCCCGAAGGCGCCGTTCGTCGTCCACGAGTGGGGCACGTTCACGTCGGTGCAGGGCGCGGACGGCATCACGCTCGAGGGCCTCGCCCACGAGGAGGAGGCGCTGCCCGAGTTCGTCTACTCGCGCACGAAGGTGCGTGACTGCCCGCTGCGCGCGCAGGGCTACAAGGGCCTCGAGAAGCCCGCGCAGCGCGTGACGCAGAAGATGGAGACGCCGGTCCTCTACTTCCACACGAACGAGCCGAGGCGTGCGCGCGTGCGGGTCGACTTCGTGAAGGGGCTGATCACGCAGTGGTATCCCGTGACCGATCTCCTCGGGCCGCCCGAGGGGGCGTGCGACGCGGGGCCCATCGACGTGAGCAAGGTCGAGCGGTCGTTCCTCGAGTGGGAGGTGGATCTGCTGCCGCGGACGGGCGCGGCGCCGGCGGAGATCCCGACGGTGTCCGAGGACGACCCGTGGGCGTTCGCGCGCAACGTGGACGCGGCGTGGGTGCGGACCGTGCCGCGCAAGGGCCCGGCGCGCACGGGCCCGACGGAGGCGGAGCACTACCTCTTCTATCGGGGCCTCGGCGCGTTCTCGCTGCCGATGACCGTGACGACGGACGCCGACGGGAGGCTCTCGTTCACGAACGGCAGCGCGTACGACGTGCCCGCGGTGATCGCGCTCGAGGTGAACGCCGCGAAGACGTGGACCGGGCGTCACCGGGTCGTCGCCCCCGTGGCGGCGGGCGCGACGGTGACCGACCTGCTGCAGGGTCGCAGCCTCGAGGGATGGAAGGACGGCGGCATCGAGGGCCTGCGCTCGGACATGCTGAAGATCCTCGTCTCGCAGCGGATGAACCTCGACGAGGCGCAGGCCATGATCGCCACCTGGGCGCGGAGCTGGTTCACCGCCGACGGCGCGCGCGTCTTCTACGTGGTGCCCCGCCCGCTCGTGGACGCGCTGCTCCCGCTGAAGATCGACCCGGCCCCCGATCGGATCGATCGCG
>JAYTCP010000340.1:0-2418 GCA_043736435.1 Planctomycetia bacterium
CGGCGTCACGACGTGGACGGCCTTGTCGGCGCCCATCGCCAGCGCCGTGCGCAGCTCCTTCACCGCCTCGGGCGGCCCGACGCTCACGACCGTCACCGAGCCTCCGCCGCCGCCGTCGCGGAGCAGGAGCGCCTTCTCGACGGCGATCTCGTCGTAGGGCGCCATGATCCACTGCACGCCCGAGACGTCGAGGCTCTTGCCGCCGGGGGCGATCTTGACCTTCGTCTCCGTGTCGGGGACGCGTTTCAGACAGACGACGACGTCCATGGGCGGCTCGCTCCTTCGTGGGTGTTGCGTGCCGGAGTGTAGCGCCCTCCCGGAAGGAGCCGAACCCGTGGCGGGGCCCGTCGGCCGGCCTCGGGAGGAGGGGCTCTCGGGCCCGAACAGGGCCCGACGGGGGGAGGGGCCGGCGTCAGCGCAAGGCTGCGAGATAGTTCCGGAGGTCGTGATGCCGCCAGAGTGCGGGGCCCGCACCCACGAGCGCGCGCAGGCGCTTCCGCGCGAGCCTCGCCTCCTCCTCGCCCTCGTACGCGCGGACCCGGCCCTCCCCCTCGCGTGCGTACCAGAGCGTACCGGCGGCGGCGTAGGGGAGCGGCGATCCGTAGAGCTTCGCCCACCGGGCGAGCCAGGGCTCGGCGCCGGCGGCGAGGACCGCCGACTTGGCGAGGAGCGCCGCGCCGAACCCCGTAACCGCCATCGGCGGCACGTGGGGCACGATGTCGTGGCCGTACTCCACGCGGTGGACCGGCACCGTCCCCCCGCCGACCGCGGCGGCGACGACTGCCCGCGGGGCCGCGAAGGTGTAGACGTCCTCGACCGGCCAGCCGGCCGCCTCGAGGGTGCGGGCGCACAGCACCGCGATCGCGCCGCCCTGGCTGTGCCCCGTGACCGTCACGGGACGCCGAGGCAGCGCGAGCAGCGCGTCCTCCACGGGCGCGAGCACGGTGGTGAGCTCGCGGAGGAAGCCCCCGTGGACGAGGCCCGTCAGGGCGAGCGAGGCCGCCTCGTTTCCCGCGGGGGTGCGCGCCGTCGCGGCGAACGGCTCCATGCGCACGTCGAGGTTGCGCATCCAGTCCTCGATGGGGCCGCGCAGGTCGCCCATGGACGGCAGCAGGGTGCCGCGAAACGCCACCGCGACCCGGTCGCCCAGGTCGACGACGGCGGCGAGGGACGTGGCGCCGAGGCCGGTGCCGGTGAACGCCCGGATCGGACACCCGTCCCAGGAGGTTCCCAGCGCATCCGCCGACGCCACGTGGACCGCGCCGCACAGGCGCGCGAGCCGCACCGCGCGTTCGAAGTCGAAGGCCATGGGGATGTACCCTACCGGGCGCGTCTCCTCCACGCGAACGTGCGGTACCCGGCTCGAGTCCCCTCGTTGCTCGCTTCGGGCCGGGTCTCGTACGTTCTCGCCGCTCGACTGCAGACTGCTGGAGTCATGCGTTCCATCCAACAGACCCTGCGCATCCGGGACCGCCTCGACCAGCGCCTTGCGCAGCTGCGAGGCGAGATGGCGACTTCGAAAGAGAAGAGCCTGATCGAGCTGGCCCGGCTCCTTGCCGCGGCACGCGTGCCGTATGCCCTGATCGGCGACGTCGCCGTGCAGATCTGGTCGGCCGAGCCACGCACGACGCTCGACATCGACGTCGCGGTCGCCTCCTACGACGACCTTCCCCACGACGCGATGCGACGTGCCGGCTTCGTGCTCGGCGAGCGGTTCACCCACCCCGAGAGCTGGACGGGCCCGGACGGGACACCCGTTCAGTTCTCCGACGACCCGGCGTTCGCGGACGCGGTCGCACGCGCACTGCCACACCCTCTCGGTGACACGGCGTTGCGTGTCGCCTCGGTCCTGGACCTCGTGCGGGCACAGCTCCGCGCCGCGGTAGACCCGGCCCGACGTCGCTCGAAGCGCATGATAGACCTCGCGGACGCCGCCGCCCTGACCGAGCAGAGTCCTCCCATTCTGCAGGCACTGACGCCGGAAGAGCGCGGGCTCCTCGCGGGCGATGATCCGGCGAGGTCATCCGGGTGACAGCTCCCCGGACCGTACTGCCACGATCTCGAACCCACGACGTGGTGGGGTTGAGCTGGGTACGGTACGTTCCCAAACAGCCAACGCTGAAGGACGATTCCACATGAACATGTCCTGGATCAGAAGTCGACTGGCGAGCAAGGCATCCGTCGAATCGCACGGCGCGCAGATGCTGCGCAGCTCCTCGCGGTCTGAGCCCGGCACCCACCCAGAGGACCTCCCCACACACATGCAGGCATCGCGCAACTTGACGGTCACCGTTCCGGTCTGGACTCGGTCACACGTCGATTCCACAGCGCGGCCGCTTCCGGGTGGCTCGCCGAGTGCTCAATTCTCGGGTGGGCTCCCTGGCACTCGGTACTCACCAGCCGCGCTTGGCTCGATCC
>JAYTCP010000341.1:0-7152 GCA_043736435.1 Planctomycetia bacterium
GGCCTGGGCCACCCCGGACGATCCCGCGCCCCCGGCGGCCGCGAAGCCCGAGGTCCTGCCCCCCGCGCCCCCCCAGCCCTACAAGGCCGAGTTCCCCGCCGACCTGCCGTTCAAGCCGGAGGAGTGGACGACCGTCAAGGACTACCCGGCGGTCGGGGACCCCGCCGCGAAGAGGGTGCCCGGTCGGGCGCTCACGCTGTGGTGGCCCTCGTTCCTCGCGACGCTGCGCACGAACGGGCCGAACTCGAACACGACGGACAACACCTCCGTCGAGAATCTGATGTACGAGTCCCTCATCCAGATCCACCCGGAGACGGAGGAGTTCATCCCCTGCCTGGCGTCGCACTGGAAGATCGAGACGCGTCCCGACATGACGCAGACGTTCACGTTCCGCATCGACGAGAAGGCGAAGTGGGCCGACGGGACGCCCTTACAGGCGGACGACGTCTACTGGTCGTGGTGGCACAGGGTCTCCGAGGACCGCGACGAGCCGTCCACCGCCATGACGTATCGGGAGGGCTACCACGAGCCCAAGGTGCTCGACCGGCGCACGATCGAGGTGTCGACGAAGGAGGCGAACTGGCGTCTGTTCCTCTACTTCGGCGGCATGGCGATCTTCCCGGCTCGCGAGGTCGCGATCCCCGGCGCCAAGTACCTCGAGGACTTCAACTGGAAGTACCCCATGGGCTCGGGGCCCTACGTCCTGAAGGACCCTGACCTGAAGAAGGGCGAGTCGCTGACGCTGACCCGCCGGGACGACTGGTGGGGCGGGAACGAGCGGTGGGGCAAGAGCACCTACAACTTCGACAAGGTGCGATTCATCGTGATCATGGAGGTGGAGCTCGCGTACGAGCGCTTCAAGAAGGGCGAGCTCGACTGGTTCCAGGTCAGCCAGGCGCGGCGGTGGGTCCAGGACGTGCCTCGCGAGAGGCTCGTGCAGAAGGGCTGGGTGCAAAAGCGCAAGATCTTCAACAAGCGTCCCGTCGGCTACTCCGGGTTCGCGTTCAACCAGCGCGTGGCGCCCTTCGACGACCGCCGCGTACGCCTCGCGTTCGCGCACCTGTTCAACCGCGAGAAGCTGATGGAGAAGCTCTTCTTCAACGAGTACGAGCTCACGAACTCGATCCACCCGGGCAGCGACTGGGGCTCGGGCGACGAGCGCGAGACCGTCGTCTACGACCCGGGGCTCGCCTCCGAGCTGCTTGCGGAGGCGGGGTTCAAGACCCGCGACGCCGACGGGTACCTGAAGGGCCCCGACGGCAGTCGACTCGGGGTGACGCTCGAGTACGGCTCCCAGTCGTTCGAGCGCATCTGGCTCGTCGTGAAGGAGGACTTCGAGAAGGCCGGCGTCAAGTTCGACCTGAAGCTCATCGACGCCTCGACGCTCATGAAGAAGGTCTCGGAACGGCAGTTCAAGTTGCACTTCCAGAGCTGGGGCGCCCTGCTGTTCCCGAATCCCGAGACCTCGTGGCGCTCGAGCCTGGCCTCCCAGAAGAACAACAACAACATCACCGGGTTCAAGAACGCGCGCGTGGACGAGCTCTGCAAGAAGTACAACGTGACGATGGACCGCGCGGAGCAGAAGAAGATCATCCGCGAGATCGACACCCTCGTCTGCGAGGACGTGCCCTACGCCTTCGGCTGGCACGCGCGCTCCGACCGCGTCCTGTTCTGGGACAAGTTCGGCTACCCGGCGTCCTACGTGACGAAGATCGGCGACCGGCTCGAGAACTCGATCCTCCTGCTCTGGTGGTTCGACGAGGCGCGCGAGAAGGCGCTCAAGGAGGCCATGGACAAGGACCAGGACCTGCCGCCGGGCGAGGCGATCGTCAAGCCCTGGGGCTAGCCCCTCCCCGACCCACGGACGCGACGGAGCCCTGCGCTTGAACGGGATGACCGCCTACTTCCTGCGGCGTCTGCTGCTGGTCCCGGTGACCTTCGTGGTCATCACGTTCCTCGTCTATGCCATCCAGCGCCTGACGCCCGGAGGGCCCATCGAGCAGGCGCGGCTCAAGATGCTCTCGTCCGCGACGGAGGGTGGACGGGGCCGCGCGAGCTCGACCGGCGACATGGACCTTCCGCCGGCGGCGATGAAGCAGCTCGAGCGGTACTACAAGCTCGACCGCGCGATCCCCGTGGGCTATCTGATCTGGCTCGGCCTCTGGCCCGACGACGACAAGGGCGGGCGCCTCTCGGGCATCCTCGAGGGCGACTTCGGCGTCTCCTATCGCTACTCGGAGCCGGTGCTCGACACGATCACGGCGCGCTTCCCCGTGTCGATCTACTTCGGCCTCGTCGGCTACCTGATGTCGTGGATCGTCTGCGTGCCGCTCGGCGTCCTGAAGGCGCTCAAGCACCGCACGGCGTTCGACACGGCCACGTCGGTCGCGGTGTTCCTCGGCTACGCGATCCCCGGCTTCGTGGCGTCTCTCGTCCTCCTGCTCCTCTTCGCGACCGACCTCGGGTGGAACTGGCTCCCCCTCGGTGGCTTCCGGTCCGAGGGCTGGGACGCCCGCTGGGCCGCCGGCGACTGGTGGTGGTGCGTCAAGGACCAGGTGAACCACACGATCATCCCCATCATCGGCATGACGATCGGCGCGTTCGCCACGATGACGATCCTGATGAAGAACTCGCTCCTCGACAACATGGGCTCCGACTACGTGCGTACCGCGTTCGCGAAGGGCCTGCCCGAGCGCCGGGTCGTGTACATCCACGCGATGCGGAACTCCCTGATCCCCCTCGTCGTCGGGATCGGCCACGCGATCGGCATCCTGTTCGCGGGGTCCTTCCTCATCGAGAAGACCTGCAACATCAACGGCATGGGGCTGCTCGGCTTCACGTCGCTCGTCGAGCGCGACTACCCCGTCCTCATGGGGATCCTGGTGTTCCTCGTCCTGATCGGGCTCGTCGGCAACATCATCTCGGACCTCGTCCTCGCCCTGGTCGACCCCAGGGTCCGGTTCAAGTAGGCCGCCCCGTGGGACTCCTCCTCACCCTCCTCCACGCGGCCGTCGTCCTCGCCGTCGGCTGGCTCTTCACGTGGAAGCTCGCCCCGAGGCTCGTGCTCTTCGTTCTGCGGACGGGCGCGGCGCTCCTCTGCCTCGGCGGCGCCGCCTTCGCTTTCGGCGCCGCGCCGCGTCTGCTGCGTCGCGCGGGCGACGCGTGGCGCTGGCGCCCCAGGGTCACCCCCGTGACGGCGAAGCGCCTCGTCCGCTTCCGCCGCATCAAGCGGGGCTACTGGTCGTTCGTCGGCCTCACGACGCTCTTCGGGCTCACGATGTTCCTCGAGCTCACCGTCAGCAGCCGGCCGCTCGTCATCCACTACGAGGGCAAGACCTCGTTCCCGGCCGTCGCGGAGTGGCTCGACACGTGGGTGCCTGTGGCGCGCTTCCCCTCCTTCCTCAGGGCCGGCGACTTCGGCCAGGGAGGCGAGGGACCGCTCGACGTCGCCGCGTTCGTGCGCCGCAGCCAGGACGCGGACGGCTTCCGGCGCGAGATCGAGGGCAAGCGGGCCGAGGTCGCGAAGGACCGCGAGGCGTGGCCGAAGGAGCATGCCGCCCCGCCCGACGAGGCGTCGAAGGGCACGAAGGCGACCTTCGAGGCGAGGCGCAAGAGCGCCGAGCGCTCGTTCGCGCGGCGGGCCGCCGAGGTCGACGCGCTCGCGAAGAGCCTCGAGCCCTTCGAGGCGGGGCGGGCCTGGTGCTTGATGCCGCTCTACCCGCACGGCCCGGCCGACCTGAGGCACGATTTCGAAGAGGCCCCCCCCAACTCGCCGTCGCTGGCCCACGGCCTCCCGCTCGGGACCGACCTGTCGGGCCGGGACGTCTTCGCGCTCCTGCTCTACGGGTTCCGGATCTCGCTCGCCTTCGCCCTCGTCGTCTCGCTCCTCGGCTACCTGATCGGGATCACGGTGGGGGCGCTCCAGGGCTATTACGGCGGCTGGGTCGACATCGGGAGCCAGCGTTTCGTCGAGATCTGGAGCGCGATCCCCTTCCTGTTCGTGATCATGATCATCGCCTCGATGATCCAGCCGACGTTCGGCATGCTGGTCGTCCTGCTCGTCGTGCTCCGGGCCTGGATCGGGATCACCTATTACGTCCGCGGCGAGTACCTGCGCGAGAAGGCGAAGGACTACGTCCAGGCGGCCATCGGCTCCGGCGTCGGCGACGCGAAGATCATGCTGAAGCACATCCTCCCCAACACGCTCGTGCCGGTCATCACGTTCGCGCCGTTCGGGATCGTGGGCCTGATCGGCTCCCTCGTCTCCCTCGACTTCCTGGGCTTCGGCCTGCCGCCGGGGACGCCGTCCTGGGGCGCCCTCCTGCGCCAGGGCCTCGAGAACGTGCGGTTCCACCCCCACCTGACGATCATCCCCTCCGCCGCCCTCGCCGTGACGCTCTTCTGCGTCGTCATGGTGGGCGAGGCCGTGCGCGAGGCGTTCGACCCGAAGGTCTTCTCGAGGCTCCGATGACCGCCCCCGACCCGCGCCCCACGCTGCTCGAGGTCCGCGGGCTGCGGACGTGGTTCGACGTCGAGGGCCGCACGGCGAAGGCCGTGGACGGGGTCGACTTCTCGATCCGCGAGAACGAGGTCTTCGGGCTCGTGGGGGAGTCGGGCTGCGGGAAGTCGGTCACGGCGCTCTCGATCCTGCGGCTGATCCCCAACCCGCCGGGGCGGATCGAGGCGGGGCAGATCCTGTTCCGGGGCCGGGACCTCCTCGCGCTGCCCTACGCGGAGATGCGCCGGATCCGTGGCCGCGACATCTCGATGATCTTCCAGGAGCCGATGACGGCGCTCAACCCGGTCTTCACCGTCGGGTTCCAGCTCCGCGAGGCGATCCGGCACCACGAGCCCATGTCGAAGGAGAAGGCGACGGACCGCGCCGCGGAGATGCTCGACCTCGTCGGGATCCCGGACGGGCGCGCGCGTCTCGCGGCCTACCCCCACCAGATGTCGGGCGGCATGCGCCAGCGCGTGATGATCGCCATGGCGCTCGCGCTCCAGCCGGCGCTGCTCATCGCGGACGAGCCGACGACGGCGCTCGACGTGACGATCCAGGCACAGGTCCTCGAGCTGATGCTGTCCGTCCGCAAGAAGACGGGGGACGCCTCGATCCTGCTCATCACGCACAATCTCGCCGTCGTGGCCGAGACCTGCGAGCGCGTGGCCGTCATGTACGGCGGCAAGATCCAGGAGATCGCGTCGACGCGTGACCTCTTCCGGCGCCCCCTCCACCCCTACACGAACGGGCTGCTCCAGTCGCTGCCGCGCGCCGACAAGCCGGCGCAGCGGCGCCTCACCACGATCCCCGGCATCGTCCCCTCGATCCTCGACTTCCCCACGGGGTGCAAGTTCTGGACGCGCTGCCCGCTCAAGGAGGACGTCTGCACGCGCGTGGAGCCCGAGCTCGTCGAGATCGCCCCCGGCCACCATTGCCGCTGCCACCTCGTCAAGCCCGACGCGGGCGTCGGGGTGGCGGCGGGCCTCCCTGCTCCGGAGGCACGCCCGTGAGCGCCCCCGCGCCCGCGGGCACGCCCTACGTGAAGCCGCCGGTGGCGGCGAGCGCGCCTTCGATCCTCACGGTCGAGGACCTCAAGGTCTGGTATCCGGTCCACGCCGGGCTCTTCCTCCGCCACGTGGGGGACGTGAAGGCCGTGGATGGCGTGTCCTTCTCCGTGCGCGAGGGCGAGACGCTGGGCCTCGTCGGCGAGTCGGGCTGCGGCAAGACGACGGTCGGGAAGGCGATCCTGCGCCTGGTGCCGATCACGTCGGGGAAGGTCTTCTTCCGGCGGAAGGACGGGGCCGTCGTCGACCTCGCGCCGCTCTCGCGCTCCGAGATGCGCCCGCACCGCGCCGAGGTGCAGATGATCTACCAGGACCCGTACTCGTCGCTCAACCCGCGGTGGACGGTCGGGGACATCGTGGCCGAGCCGCTCCTCGTCGCGCAGCCCGACCTGCCGGTGAAGGAGCGCGAGGCACGGGTCGCGTGGCTCCTCGAGAAGGTCGGCCTCACGGGGGAGCAGTCCTTCCGCTACCCGCACGAGTTCTCGGGAGGCCAGCGCCAACGCATCGGGATCGCCCGCGCTCTCTCGACCTCGCCGCGCCTCCTGATCGCCGACGAGCCGGTATCGGCGCTCGACGTCTCGATCCAGGCCCAGGCGCTCAACCTCCTCCAGGACCTCCAGGAGGAGTTCGGCCTGACCTACCTCTTCGTCGCGCACGACCTCTCCGTCGTGGAGCACATCAGCCACCGCATCGCGGTGATGTACCTGGGCAACGTGGTCGAGGTGGGCCCGGCCCAGGACGTCTACCATGCGCCGCTCCATCCCTACTCGCGCGCGCTCCTCTCCGCGGTCCCTCTGCCCGACCCCGAGCTCGAGCGCGCCGAACGGACGCAGCTCCACGGCGAGATCCCGAGCCCCCTGCGCAAGCCCTCGGGCTGCCCCTTCCGTACGCGCTGCCCGCTCGCCGAGGAGGCGTGCGCGTCCTACGTGCCGAAGCTCGTGGAGGTCGCTCCCGGCCGTCTGCTCGCCTGCCCCGTGGTCGCCCGCAGGGGGGGCTGAGAGCGTCAGCAAGAATCGACGCGCGTCTTCTGCCGGCGCCCAGCAGGCGCCGAGGAGGGGGTGGCCGCGTGTCGCGGCCGGCGTGGGGGAGGGTCCGCCTCTCCCACCAGCAAGGAAACACAGAGCCTGAGCAAGAACTGCTCAGGCTCCGACCGGCCGCGCGAGGGCCGTCCGCCCTCGGTGCGTCGCCTCGGCCCCCGCCGCCCCCGGGATTCCGCGACCGGGTCTACGTCCCCGCGAGGAGGTCCTTCGCGCGCTGCTCGAGGCCCAAGGAGTAGATCGCCGGGCGTCGTCCCTGCCCGGAGTCCTCCGGAGGGCGGGGCAGGGGGGTGACCGCCCCGGCCCGGGGGATCGGGGGGCCTCGGCCCGCCGCTACGTTCGACTCCTCTGCCGTCGACGCATCCCCCTTGTGGCGGAAGCAACGCCTGCGTAGCGTGAGGGCGTTCGATCCCTCCCTGGGGAGCTCTCCATGCGTGGATGCCGTGCGACCGCCGTCCTCTCTCTCCTCCTCGGTTCGTGCGGCGGGGGTTCGTCCGTGACCCTGCCGGCCCCGTCGGCTGCCTCCCCCTTCGTGTCGCTGGGCGCCCCG
>JAYTCP010000342.1:0-16453 GCA_043736435.1 Planctomycetia bacterium
GAGGTTCAACGGGTTCGTCGACGACATGCTCAACCACCCCAAGGACTCGCCGGGCTACGGGTTCGAGATGTTCCAGAAGCGGATGGGGATCTCGACCGACGAGGACTGGAAGAAGCTCGACGCGGAGTTCGCCAGGTTCTACGACGGCCTGATGAAGATGGACGACGACAAGATCGGTCCCAAGCCCCCGGGCCGCGACGACTGGCCGGGCTACGTGCCGCCCGGCGAGGAGTCGGCGCCGGCGGGGAAGTGAGGGGGCGCAACGGCGCGTCCGGCGCTCACGGCGCCGGACGCCGTTCGTCGCGGAGGAGGCCGTAGGTCAGGTGGTCGACCGGGATCCCGCCGATCAGGTAGTGCGCCCGCAGGAGGCCCTCCCGACGGAAGCCCAGCCGTTCGAGCAGGCGGATCGACGCGGCGTTCTCGACGTGGACGAGGGCGGTGAGCCGCCGGAGCGGGGTCCCCGCCCACACCTCCTCGAGGAACGAACGCACCCCGCGCGTGCCGACGCCTCGACCCTGCCACGCCTCGTCGACGTGGTAGCCCACCTCCGCGTACCCCATCGACCAGGAGGCGTGGGTGAGGGCCACCGTCCCGACGGCCTCCTCGCCGACGAGGAGGATGCGGCGGTGCTCGGGAGCCGAGGTGTCCGACCAGGGCGCGGCGCCCCGGGCGAGTCGGTCGGCGAGCCCCTGAAGCGTCGTCGGCGCGAGCGGCAGGAAGCGCAGCGCCGTCGGCTGCGCGCGCCAGCGGGCCCACGCGGCCGCGTGCGCCGCGCGGGGCGGGACGAGGCGGACCGGAGGCGACGTTGGGTCGGGGCGCACGACGCGGGATGCTACCCCCGCCCGGCCGCGCGCGGCCGCGCCCGGCCCCCGCCTCGGGCCTTCGGCCCGGGCACCCGTGATCCTTGGGACGACCCCGTCCCCGATGCTGGACGGCGCGCAAGACCTCGTCGCCCGGGCCCGGGGTCCCTCCCATGCACGACCTCGACCTCGTCATCACGATCGGCGTCGGCCTGTCCGCACCGTACCGTCCCGACGTCACCACGGCGAAGGACCTCAACACGGGGCTCCGGATCTTCGTGCGCGCACGGTACCTGCCCGAGCGCCTGCTGCTCGACAGCGTCGGGGCCACGGCGGTCGCCTACGAGGAGGCGGAGGCGGCCGTCGCCCTCTCGCGCTTCCTCCTCGAGGACGTCGGCGTCTCGCGCGAGCGCATCGAGTCCGAGGCGGCCCGCGTCCGCGGCGAGCTGGCCATCGACGGCAGCGTGCCGTCGATCGCGACGCGCGCGGTGGAGCCTCCCCTGAGGGAGCAGAGCGAGCCGCGTTGATCGTGGGGGCGCCGGGGGTCGGTCCCATCGGAGGGGCGGTCGATCGCGTCTCGTCCGGCAGCGTCCCGTCGTACGACGGGACGCCGCCCGGTCCCCCCTCGCCGGCGCTACCGCGGGTACGCGTCGGCCAGACCGCCGTCGACGGTGATGACGCCGGCCGTCGTGTACGCCCCTCCGTCCCCCGCGAGGAAGAGCGCGGCGCGGGCCACGACCTCCGGGGGAATGAGGCCCTTGCGCAGCATCGTGGCCTGCGCGTACTCGCGGAGCATCTCCTGCGGGGACTTCCCCTTCATGCGGCCGCGCGCCTCGACGAAACCCCGGAAGAGCGGGGTGTCGATCATGTGGGCCGTCAGGCAGTTCGCGGTGATTCCGAGGGGTCCGAGCTCGTTCGCGACGTTCCGGACGAAGTGGACGAGGGCCGCCTTGCTCGCGCCGTAGGCGGACGCGTCGCGACCGGTCGCGAAGGCGGCCTTCGACGAGACGTAGATGAGGCGACCCCCGAGCCCCTGCTGCGCGAGGACGGCTCCGGCGCACTTCGTGACCCGCGCCGCGCCGAGGTAGTTGACCTCGAGCTGGCTCCGGAGGTTCTCCTCCGTGAGATCGAGCACTCCCTCGAACGCCGGAGCGAGACCGGGGCTGTACACCACCACGTCGAGACCACCAAACTCGCGGACGCATAGGTCCACGGCCGCGCGCACGGAGGCCTCGCTCGCGACGTCGATCCGGAGGCCGACCGCGCGCCCCGCGAGGCTCCCCGCGACGGTGCGTGCGCCCTCCTCGCGCAGGTCACCGACCGCGACGTGCGCGCCCTCGGCGGCGAAGAGCCGGGCCGTCGCCTCGCCGATCCCGCTGCCGCCGCCGACGACGAACGCGACCTTCCCGTCGAGCAGCCCCGCCGCCCCGCGGACCTTGCGGCGTTCGAGCTCCCAGTGCTCGAACTCCCACGTCTCGCGCTCTCCGAGGAAGGCGAAGCGGTCGATCGCCTCGGCATTCGCGACGACCTCCATGACGGCGCGGTAGCAGACCCCGGCCGTCGCCGCGCTCTTCGCGTCCCTTCCGACGGTGATCATCCCGACGCCGGGGACGAGCACGACCTTCAGCCAGTCGGAGAGCGGCTCCTCCGGAGCCGTGCGACACCGCTGGTGGTAGGAGACGTACTCCGCCCGGAACTCCTCGAACCGTGCGCGGACCTGGGGCGCGAGGTCCTCCGCGGGATCGAGGCGCAGGACGAAGGGCGCCTTCCCCGCGCGCAGGAGGTGCTCGGGCGTCCCGACCCCGCGAGCCGCCGCTCCGAGGAGCTCCTCCGACGCGAGGAACCGAAGGACCTCCTCTCCCGCGTCCACCCGCAGGACGCCGCCGCCCAGCAGTCCGCGGAGCACGGGCAGCAGGCGCTCGAGAGCGGCGAGCGGCGGGGCCTGCGGCCCCACCGTGACCGTGGCGCGAGAGGGCCTCGGGAGGCACGCCTCCATCCGGTTCTCGATCTCGAGGAGGTTCCGGTACGCCGCGCGGCAGTCGTCTCCCCAGACGACCAGCCCGTGGCGGGCGAGCACCATGCCTCGCGCGGCGGCGGGGATCTCGCTGGAGCGACGCATCACGAGCTGGGCGAGGGGGAAGCCAGGTCGCGCGTACTCCACGAAGAAGAGCTCGTCCCCGAAGGCCTCGCGGAGGACCCGTCGCGCGGCCTCGTCGGTGGCGAGATCCGTGAGGCTCATCGTGGGGACGTCGTGCGTGTGGACGATCACGCGGTGCGGGAGGATCGAGTGGAGCGGCGTCTCGACGCTCGGGTCGCGCCCCGGCGCCACGGCGCAGAGCCGCAGGAACTCGAGCATCTCGGCGTCGCCCATCGACTCGCGGCCGCGCAGGGCGCCCAGGCGCGCGAGGGAGAGCCGGGCGAAGCCGTCCGCGCGGATCGTCCTCAGGTCGGTCCCGCTCCCCTTGACCCAGAGCACGTCCTCCTCCACTCCGAAGGCGTTGCGCTCCCGCACCTTCAGCGAGGTGTTCCCGCCGCCCGGCTGGACGAGGCGGGGATCCCGTCCGACGAGGTTGGACAGGTGGACGAGCCGCTCGACGTCTCCTGCGCACCGATCGAAGTCGGCCTGGTCGAACTCGTCCTTCATGGCGGGGCTGGCCCTTCCGCGGGTCTTTGAGCGCGGACCCCACGGCCCGCCCCGGGAATGTACCCCGCCCGGCCCGCGGGGCCGCGCGCTGCGGTGCCCGTCGCGGCCGCGGGCTCGCTCGGTCGATCGGCGAGGGGGGCGCGGGAAGGAGCCTGCGCTGGTCTTGGTGGACGCGGCGCGATTCGTGGCGCCTGGGAGATCGCCGGGAACGGCACGAGGAAGGACGGAACCACGACGGCGCGATTCGGGATGCGCCGTGACGGTGCGGCCGTCAGCGACTGGATCGAGGTCGCCGCCGGGGCGAGCGAGCCGCCGGCGCGTTTCATCGCCGAGCCTCGCAAGCATGTTCCCGACCGCGTCAACGAGCGCGGGTCTGGGAGAGATGACCGGGAGAAGTGACCGGAGGATTCGCCTTCGGATCGCCGGCGTCGTCCGGCTCGGAGGGGTCGATGGGTGGTTCGACTTCTGACGATCTTCCCGAGGACGTTGGCGACGGGAGCCGCGGAGGCCGGTCACATGTCGGTGACGGCATGGGCGCCGCCCACGAGGATCACGACGCGGACGATCCGGAAGGCGAGCAGCAGCGCGGCGATCCCGAGCAACGTCAGCCCGAGGAGCGAGGCCCGTCCCGGCCACGACAGGTGCGTCACCGTTTCGCCCCCCGCCGGCGAAGGGGACCGGCCATCGGGGAGCCGCCGATCAGGCAGTCCGACGTCTCGGCGATGGCGAGAGGGGTCCTCCCCTCGTCGTCCCGGGCGTCGATCGCGAGCCCCTTCCCGAGGAGGTAGTCGAGCATCACGCCGCCAGCCTGGCAGCCGCCCGCCGCGGCGTGGAGCAGGGTGCGCCCCTTCCCGTCCTTCGCCGCGACGTTCCCGCCGCGGTTGACGAGGAGCGCCAACGTGGCGACGTGGCCCGAGCCGGCGGCCGCGTGGGGGACAGAGCAGCAGGAGCGTGGGAGGGGCATTCCGGCGGGAGCACCGCCGCCTCCCCGCGGCCCGCAGATGGTGGTCCCCGGCGACGTTCACGGGCGCAGTCTGTCGGGCCCGCACTCTCTCCCCTCTCATCGTCGGGACGCTGCCGCGCAAGCCTCCCGCGCCGCGCTGAGCCGCCGGCCCCGCGCGTTCCCGTTCCGGGACGGCGATGCAGCCCGCTTCACTTCGCGGGAAGCGTGAAGTCGGCCTCCACCGTGACTCCCTCGACGACCGTCCAATCGCCCAGGGGCACGTTCTCGAAGTTCTCCGTGCGGTGGGTCACTCTCCAGCGTCCGGGAGCCAGCCGCCACTCGACCCGCCCGTCGCCGCGGGTGCGGGTCCAGTCGCTCGTGTCGTCGGGTGTGGGATCGGGGCCGACCCACCGGACGTGCAGGGTCCGCCGCGCCAGGGGTTCACCCTTCGCGTCCTTCAGCACCCCCCGCAGGAGCCCGCCGCGCGCGAGCACGAACGACGCGACGGGGGCACCGGCCGCGATCACGACGCGGCGCCTGGCTCCGAGGAACGCCGGGGACCACACGTGGATCTCCTGCTCTCCCGGCGTCAGGTGGAGGACGGTGAAGCGGCCGTCGGAATCGGTCTCCACGGGCGGATAGTTGCCGAGGCTGACGCTCGCGCCGACGACGGGGCCGCCCGCTGCATCGCGGACGACGCCCGAGAACGGAACTCCCTCCGCGAGCCGATGATCGCCGAGGTCCACCGTATCGCCGGGGCCCAGCACGCACGTGATCCGGAGCGGAGGCCAGTCACTCGGATCCACGTCCAAGGTGATCGGGCCCGCGTCGAGGCCGCCGAGGGTCATACGCCCATCGGGATCGAAGGTATCCACGTAGTGGTTGCGGCCGCCCAGCGTGGACGTGACGCCGATGTTCAGACCTTCGGCGTACGGCGTTCCGTCGGGGACGAGGATCCTGAGCCGCACCCGGCCGAGCGGATTGCACCGCAGCCTGACGTCGACGGACGGGGCGCGAATGCGCGTCGGAGGTGCTCGGAATCCGTCCTTCCCGGCAGAAACGAGATAGTCGCCGGGGAGCAGCCCGCCGATCCGGAACCTGCCCCCTCCGTCGGTCCGGAGCGAGAACGGCGGGAGGTCGAGCTTGGGCCCGCCCTCCGTCGCCTCGAGTTCGAGGTTCGCGCCGGCAAGCGGCTGGTCTCCCGCTGCCAGCACGAGACCCTCGATGCGGTCGCCCGGGTCGAGCTCCAAGCGCACGTCGACCGTCTGCCCTTCCCCCACGTCCGCAGAGGTGAACGTCCCGCGATGGAGCAGGGACTTGCTCCAGACGTCGTAGCGGTTGGGGGGCAGGCACTCGAACCGGCACGTCCCCTGCTCGTCCGTCAGGTCCCTGAGATCACCGACGTCGATCGTCGCGCCCGCGACAGGCCGACCCGCGGGCTCGGCGACGTGGACGATGATCGTCGCGGGCCGCCGAAGCACGGGATCGGCCCGGACCTCGGGGACGGCGGCCGTCGCAACGAGGTGCTCCACGTCCGCGGAGGGCGCGTAGCCGGGGGCCTGGGCGCGCACGGAGTAGGGCGCGTCGAGCGCGGTCCCGTCGACGAGGTACGTGCCGTCCACCGCGGTCTCGGCGACGAGGATGTCGTCGGACTGGACGATTCCCTCGCGGGGCGGGTCCTTCGGGGGGAAGACGAAGACCAATGCGCCCGCGACGGCCCTCCCGGCCCGGTCGCGGACGGTGCCCGTGACGCGCCCCCCCGCGCGCAGGCGCAGGCGCACGCCCCCACCCGGCACGTCCCCCGCTTCGACGAGCGTCACCGCGTGATGGAATCCCGGCGCGTCCGCGCGCAGAGCCGTGCGCCCGTCATAGGGCATTCCGGGCACGCGGAAGCGTCCGTCCGAGCCCGTGACGAGCACGTCATCGGGGTCGTACCCAGCCTTCGAGCTCTCCATCGGCTCGCTTCTACCGGCCGTCCTGTACCGCACCGTCGCACCGGCGATGGGGCGGCCGTCTTCGGCGGCGACGACTCTTCCGTCGAAGCCGATCCCCTTCCGGAGCCCGAACGTCACGGAGACCACCCGGCCGGCCTCAACCACGAGAGTCTGGTCACGTGGCTCGCGCCCTTCGGCCGTCGCGTGGACCGCGTACCGCCCCGGCTTCCCGAGGCGGAAGCGTGCGATACCCTCCGCGTCCGTCCGGACCCGCACCCATGTCCCGTTGACGATGACGCTCACCTGCGCGTCGGCGATCGGGGGCTCCGCTCTGCCCCATTCGTTCACGCTGACGACGAGCTCGCCGGGAGCGGCTTCGGCCCCCTCGACCGTCGCCGCCGAGGACGGGCCGTGCGCCGCCGGAGCGCCGCCCCCCGCCAGCCCCGTCGCCCCCGCGGGCAGCCGGACGACCTCCGCGGGCAGGGGACGGTGGGTCGCCCGCTCCTCCGCAGGCTCCAGCGGGCTCCCCCGGCGCATCCCAAGCACGACTCCGACCGCGACGACGGCCAGCGTCAGCAGCGTGAGCGCCATGGGGCGGGGCATCCGCATCATCCCGACGATCCTACGACGGCGGCGTGGCATCCGGCTACCTCGCGGCTCGCACGGCTACCGGCCGGGCAGCTGGAGATCGAAGGCGGCGTCCTTCCCCTCCTCGAGGACAACGACCTCGTGGGAGAGGACTTGGTCGTTTAGAAGGAGCTCGAGTCGGAAACGTCCGCTCGACAGGCGGTCGACATCCTCGTCGTCGTCCCCGAACCAACCGTAGGCGATTCGTTTCTCGTTCACGTCCTTCGCCGACCGGAGCTGCCACCGGAGTCCCTCGGGAATCGCGACCCCCGCGGCGGAGCGCACCCGGATCGTGACGAGACTTCCACGGTCGAGCCGGATCCGCAGGGGTTGGGTCGGCTGTCGAAGGTCCACGCGCACGTCGCGCGGCATGAAGGAAGCATGGGAGGCGGTGACGATCACTTCGGCCCTCGGGAAGGCCGCCAGTCGAAAGCGGCCGTCGTGACCGGTCTCCGTCTCGCCGTCGCCCGAGTCTCTCGAGTACACCGATACCTCGGGGAGCGGCGTCCCCGCGCCATCGACGACGATCCCCTCGATCACCTGTCCTTCAGCGAGCGTGAGCTCTCCGAGGTCCATCGGACTCGCACCCGTGATCTCGATCTCCCATTCCCACGGTGCAAGGCCCTCGAACTCCGCTCGGAGTCGCCAGCGCCCGGGGACGAGCCACCAAGTCACGCCGGCTCCCGACGGGAGCCCAGCTCCCGACAAGTCCCCGAACGAGGCCGGGAGTGCGTTGCGATCGGTCTCGACGTCCGCCGGGAGCGCAGACCGCCGGCGAAGGACTCGGTGGAGGGGTCCGCCACCCGGCTCGAGAAAGCGCGTCGTGATCTTCGTCGCATGCACCGGGACCAGCGGAGCCGGCTCGATGGCCGCGCCTCGGACCAGGGTGACGTCGCGCTTCCAGGGAGAGCTGGCCGGGAGGACGACCCGCTCCCTCCGCGTCACGAATCCCGGCGATTCGACCCGGAGCAGGGCGGGGCCCGGCGACAGGCCCTCGAGCCGCGCCACTCCGTCGGCGCCCGGATCCTCCGTTCGCTCCGCGCCCAGCGTCGCCAGGGTGACGCTGCCGCGCGGGAAGGGGACGCCGTCCGGACCGAGCAGACGAATCTCGGCCGACGTCCCGTGCCGGAGCAGGAGGGTGCACTCCGCGTCCGGAGCGGACGCCGACAGCCGCATCCCGCACAGCTCCTCCGACGCCCCGAAGGTGGAATCCGCCGCGACGACGCACAGGGGGGCGCCGAGGGGCAATCCGTCCAGCTCGAAGCGACCTTGGGGATCCGACAGGGTCTCGTGAGCGGCCGCGCGCTCCTCGTTCGTCGCATCCTTGGACGCAGCCGGTGCATGATCGCCCCGGCTGGCCACCGCGTGCACGCTGACCCACGCGTCGCGGCGCGGCGTGCCATCGGGGCCCCTCACGACTCCCCGCACGGCGCCACCCGGTTGCAGCCGGATCTCCACGTCCGCCGGGCCCGTTCCCACTTCTCCCGCGACCTGCTGCACGGAGCGGTAGCCCCGGGCACGCACATGCACCCGGACTGCATCTCCGGGCGGCAGGGGCGTGGAGCGGTAGGATCCGTCGCCCTCGGTGGTCACGGAGCCGAACCTCCCGCGTGCGGCACCCGATGCGGTCGATGCGGAGGGATCGAACTCCAGGATCGCGCCCGGGATCGGCGCGCGCGTGCCCCGTGCGACGACCCGCCCTTCGATGCGCACTCCAGGCTCCAGCTCGCATGCCTCCCGAGCGTCGGCCCCCGGCTCGAGCCATACATCCCCCAGGCGAGCGGCGACGAGCTCCGGGCCCTCGGCGCGCACGCTCGACGAGCCCGGCGGCAAGCCGGAGAACGTCGTCTCCCCGTCGGCGGAGGGCACCGCCTCGTGGGACTGCCCGGCCGCATCGACCACCGTGACTCGTACGTCAGGCATGGACGTGCCGGAGGGAACGCGCACGAGGACGCGGAGATTCGCGGGCGCCGTGGGGTCGGCAGGGTCGACGCGTTCGGGAAGCTGGTAGGTGTCGTCCTCGTCGAGATCCTCGCCGGAGTCATCCGTGTAGGGAGGGTGCGCTCGGGGGTCCGGCGCCAGCCACGTGGTCACGGGCCCTGGGGCCATCCGTTCCGAGGAATCGGGGGGGCGCTGGGGGTCGACATGGGTGAACCCCCGAGCGAGCCACCCGGCCGCGACCAACGCGGCGACCCCGAGGATCGACACGAGGGACCTGCGACCGGTGCGCGTCACGGTGGGGCTTCCTGCGTCGTCCTTCCCAAACACAAGGGGAGTGTCGCGCCCCGGTGGCGCATGCGCCAGCCCAAGACCCGATCGGCATACCCGGCGACCCACGGGGACGGGGAACCCTCTCCCAGGAGACCCCCGATCGGGCACCTCCGATCCATGGCGGAGGACGCCCCGCGCGTGCCCGCCCCCGCCGCCCCCGGAATACCCCACCCCCTTCCCGCCGACGAAGTGGCCCCGGTGGCGACGGGCGCCGACCGGGGCCGGGAGTGCGAGGCGGGTGCGACGGAGCCGGGCCCCTACGCGAAGATCTCGCGCACGGGCTGGGCACCCTTCTCGACCACCCACACGGGACGGCGGCCGGCGAAGTACTGCTTGCTCGTGTCGATGCCCATCGCGTGGCAGACCGTCGCGTGCAGCTCCGTCACCTGGACCGGGCGCTCGACGCACGTGATGCCGTCGGGATCGGTGGCGCCGATCACGCGGCCGCCCTTGACGCCGCCGCCGGCCATCGCCACGGAGAATGCCTGCGGGTAGTGGCCGCGGCCGCCCTCGCCGTTGCCGCCGCCGCCCAGCATGGGGGTGCGGCCGAACTCGGAGAACCAGTAGACGAGGGTGCTGTCGAGCATGCCGCGGTCGCGGAGGTCGCGCAGGAGCCCCGCGTACGCCGGATCGAGAGCCTCGGAGAGGGCCTTCACGGCGGCGTGCTCGTTGTTGTGCGTGTCCCAGCCGCCCAGGACGACCTCGACCACCTTCACGCCCGACTCGAGGAGTCGGCGGGCGACGATGCACCCCTTGCCGAAGGTGCTCTCGCCGTAGAGCTTGTGGATGGACTCCTTCTCCTCGGTCACGTCGAAGGCGCGGTTCTTCGAGGTGTCCATCAGGCGCTTGGCGCGCTCGAACATGTTGCGGTGCGGGGCCACGGCGTCGTCGCCGCGGTCGCTCTCGAACTCCTGGTTCAGGCGGCCGAGGAGCGAGAGGCGCGAGTCGCGCCGGCGCATGTCGATGCCCGGGGGCGCCATCAGGTTCGCCACGGGAGCCGAGGCGTTGTCCACCACGAAGGGGTCCCACTCGACGCCCAGGTAGCCGGCGCCCTGCGCCCCGCCGCCGCCGATGCTGACGAAGTTCGGGAGCGTGCTGTCGCGACTGCCGATCTCGTGGGCGACGTAGGAGCCGAGGCCGGGGTGCTGCATGGTCGGGTTGGGGACGTAGCCCGAGTGCATCAGGTAGCGGCCGCGGTCGTGGTTGCCCTCGCGGCTCGTCACCGAGCGCACGATGCAGACGTCGTCCATGACCTTCGAGGTCTTCTCGAGGTACGAGCCGATCTCGATCCCCTCGACGGACGTGTTGATCGGCTCGGCCTCCCCCATGTTCGGGTGGCCCTTGCGCTTCGGGGCCCAGGTCTCGAACTGGGTGGCGCCGCCCGCCATGTAGAGGACGATCATCTGCTTCGCGGCGCCGCGACCGGCGATCGGGGCGTCGTCCTTGTCCTTCGCCCCGGGCTTGTCCTTCGCGACGGCGAAGGGGAGGCGCGGGTTGAGGAGGGCGGCCGCGCCCGCGGCGAGGCTCCAACCGAGGACCTCGCGACGGCTCGTGCGGGGTGCGTTGCTCATGGGGTGGCTCCGGCGACGGTCGGGATGCGAAGGGCGAATGCGGCGGTCGAGGGCGTGGGCCGAGGGCCGTGGCCCGACTAGTGGTTGCTCATGAACTCGGTGGTGTTGCAGAGGGCCCACATCAGGTCCTCGTATCCCTCCACCTCGGTGCGGCTCATGTGGACGTGCTGGAGGGCGTTCGACAGCTCGCCCGGCGAGGGCTCGCGCGACAGCACGGTCAGGTAGATGCGGCGGACGCGCTCGCGGTCGCTCCGCTCGGAGTCGAGGATCTTGCGCAGGGGCGAGGCGGGGTGCGCCGACAGCATCTGGTTGATCTGGGGGCCGTTCATCATGAGGAGGCCTCGCGGGATCGTCCCGGTGAACTCCTCGCTCTCGCCCTGCTCGTCGTCGTCGAAGGTGCGCTTGAACTGCGCGTAGATGAGCATCTTCGGGTCGACGAGCTGGCCGCGGCGCTTGGCCGCCTCGCCGCCCATGCCCATGCCGGCGCCCATGCGGCGCGCGACCTCCTGCTCGGCACCGGCGGCCCGGAACAGCGAGTCGAACGACTGCTCGACGCTCAGCGGCTTCACCGCGGCGACGGCGTACAGGCTCGACTCCGGGCGCTCGAGCCCGCGCGGCATCTTGCTCGACCGCTGGTACGCCTCGCTGTTGAGGATGACGCGGGTCAGGTGATGGATGTCGAAGCCGCCGCGCACGAACTCGTCGGCCAGGTGCTTGAGCAGGGCGGGGTTGGTCGGGGCGTTCGCCTGGTTGAAGTCGTCGACCGGGTGGACGATGCCGTGGCCCATGAAGTAGGCCCACAGGCGGTTGACGAAGGCGTCGGCGAACCAGGCGTTGTTCTTCGACGTCATCCACTTCGCGAGCACCTCGCGACGCGTGATCCCGGGGACGTCCTTCACCACCTTGCCGAGGAGGAACTTCGCGTCGGCGAGCTCGCCCGGCGGGCGGCGGGCGCCCCGGACGGCGGGCGCCTCGAGCATGAGCGGAGCGCCGCGTCGGGCCATGCCCATCCCGCGGTAGGCCGGGTTCGTCACGTCCTCCTTCGTGAAGGACCCGATGTCGAACGAGACCTCGCCCGGGTTTGCGGGCGACATGTTGCGTCGGTGCGTCGTCGTGACGAAGAACGCCGCGAAGGAGGCGAAGTCCTCCTGCTTGATGCGCTTGTCGTAGGGGTGGTCGTGGCACTGCGCGCACTGGATCTGGACGCCGAGGAGGTAGCGGCTCGTCTTGCCGGCGGCGTCGGCCGCGCTGCGCTCGAAGGACGAGACGAACCCGATGGCGCCATTCTCGTCGGAGTTGCCCGTCGCCGTGACGAGGTCGTACGCCAGCTCGTCGTACGGCCGGTTGCGTGTGAACTGGTCGCGCATCCAGTCGTTGAACGTGCGCCGGTTCAGGTTCCGGTCGCGGATCTGGCTCCCGACGAGCAGGTTCGTGTACCAGAGCGCGGTCCAATCGGCGTGCTTCGGGCTCGCGAGCAGCCGGTCGATGGCCTGCGCCCGCTTGTCCGTGGCGGGGTCGGAGAGGAACGCCACGGCCTCGGCCTCCGTCGGGATGGTCCCGATCAGGTCGATGGAGGCCCGCCGCAGGAACTCGGCGTCGTCGGCCATGGGCGCGACGATGAGGTCCTTCTCGGTCCGCCAGCGCGCGGCGATCAGGTCGTCCACCTTCGCGGCGCCGGCCTTCCAGTCCTTGATCTTGGAGCCGGTGACCTTCGAGTCGGCGGCCGCCGGATCGGGGGCGAGGAACGCGGCGGGGACCGTGAGCCCGAGCCCCGCGAGCAGGGCGACGGCGATGCGACGTGACGACATGGTCGACCTCCTCGGACCCTCGTTGAACCCGGGCGGGCATCCCGGGGTTTCGCGCGGAAGCAACGAATGTGCTGCGAAGAGTCCCGAGGATACCCCCGCCACCCCCCCGGCGCACCGGCCGAGGCCCGAATCCGGGGGGGGTGGCCGGGCCCAACCGGGGGGCCAAGGAGCCAGGAGCGGGCCCGAGTTAACGGAAGGTGTCTGACACCTTCCGTTAACTCCGGGGGGGGGCGCACAGACCTGCGACTGCCCTCCTTCAGTCGAGCACTTGGCGGGTCCCCGCCGGCGAGCGGGTGAAGTCGCGCTGATACGTGACCATGTACCAGCCGGCGGGGATCGAGACGTGGGCATGCTCCGGATGGGTGATCGTCACGCGCCCCTGGGCAAGGACGAAGAGACCGAGCAGCTCGGGCTCCCCCCGCGCCCCCCTCCTACGCGCCGCCCTTCACCACGAGGATCGTGACGTCGTCCCGGTTCTTGAGCCCGCCGGTGAAGGCGTGGATCGCGTCGCGGATCGCCTGGGCGATGGCGGGGGGATCGCGATCCGCGGCGAGGCGGATCACCTCCTGCAGGCGCTGCTCCCCGAACTGCTCGCCGGCCGCGGTCATCGACTCGGTGACGCCGTCGGTGTACGCGACGAAGACATCCCAGGGGCGGAGGTCGATGCCCTCCCCCTGCACGATCGGGATCCCGGGGATCACCCCGAGGACGGGGCCCGTGGAGTCGAGCTGGGCGAAGTCGCCCGTCGCCGCGCGCCAGTGGAAGGGAGGGTTGTGCCCGCCCGACGACCACTCGAGGCGGCCGGTCGCGCCGTCGAGGACGCCGACGAAGAGGCTCATGAACTTCCCGCCGGTCATGTCCTTCGCGAGGAAGTCGTTCAGCATGGTCATGGCGACGCCCAGGTCGGGGACCGTCTTCGCGAACGAGCGGAGGAACGCGCGGGCCTCCGCCATGACGAGGGCCGAGCCGAGGCCGTGGCCGGACACGTCCCCCACGGCGATCCAGGTGCGGCCCTCCGCCCCCTCGATGAAGTCGTAGTAGTCGCCGCTGGCGTCCTCGCAGAGCTCGTTGCACCCCGCGATGGCGAAGCGGCCGACCTCGAGGTCGTTCTTCTCCGGGAGCAGGGCGCGCTGGATGCCCTGGGCGGCCAGGATCTCGCGGTCCTGGCGCTCCTTCTCGAGGCTGCTCGCGTGCAGGCGGGCGTTCTCGATGGCCAGCGCCGCGTGGACGGAGAGCGCGTCGAGGTACTCGACGTCGGCCTGCCCGAAGGGCGTGTCGCGGTGGTTGAGCAGCTGGAAGACGCCGACGACCATGCCGGTCCGGTTCTTGATCGGGGCGCAGAGGATGCTGCGCGTGCGGAAGCCGCTGCGCTTGTCGGTGGAGGGGTCGAAGCGCGGGTCGGCGTAGGCGTCGTCGATGCGGATCGTCTCGCCGGTCTGGGCGACCGCGCCGGCGATCCCGCGGCCGAGCGGCAGCCGGATCATCAGCTGCTCGGTGCCCGCCACGACGCGGGACCAGATCTCCTTGCCGTCGGTCGACAGCAGGTAGACCGTGCCGCGCTCGCAGTCGATGGCGGCCTGCGCGGTCGCGAGGATGATCTTGAGGAGCTCGTCCTGGTCGAGGGTGCTGTGGAGGCTGTGGCTCGCCTCGACGAGGCCCTTCTGCCGCACGAGCTCGCGCTCGAGCTCGCGGATGCGGTCCCGTGCCTCCTCGATGGACCCCTCCGCGCTCACGGCGTCGGCCCCTTCCCGCCGGGCGCCGGGCCGCGCTCCGAAGGCCACGTCGCCGTCACGACCGAGGAGATGCCCCCGCGGACCCGGAAGTCGCCGCGCACGACGAGGCGCCGGGGACGGCACGCGGCCACGAGGTCGTCGAGGATGCGGTTGACGACGGCCTCGTAGAAGATGCCTTGGTCGCGGAAGGAGACGAAGTAGAGCTTCAGGCTCTTCAGCTCGAGGCAGAGGGCGTCGGGGACGTAGCTCACCGTGATCGTCGCGAAGTCGGGCTGGCCGGTGATGGGGCACACCGAGGTGAACTCCGGCGCCGTGTGCACGATCTCGTAGTCCCGGCCGGGGGCGGGGTTCTGGAACGACTCGACCGCGGGGCCCTTGCGCTTCGCCATCAGAGGAGCTGCTCCACCACCTCGAGGTCGTCGTTCGAGAGCGTCTTGTAGACGGGGCACTTCTTCGCGATGTCGGCGAGGCGCGCGCGCTGCTCGGCGTCGAGGGGGCCCAGGAGGCGGATGTCGACCGTGATGCGCTCGGGCGTCGTGGGCGTCGCGGGGAGCTGGTGGAGGTCGAGCTCGACGCCCTCGAGCGGCCACGCCTTGCGCTTGGCGTACAGCTGCAACGTCATGACCGTGCACCCCGCGAGCGCGCCGAGCAGCGTCTCGTGGGGGCCGAAGCCGTCACCGGGACCGCCGTCGGCGGGCTGGAGATCGAGCGTGATCGCGTGCTTGCCGTTGCTCGCCTCGACCTTGAAGCCGCCTGCCATGCGCGCGGTGATGTGACTCGCCATCCGTGCCTCCCGGGGGAACCCGGTCAGGGTAGCCGGGGAGCGGCCGGAGCGGAGAGATGGCGGACCCGGGGTCGGTCTGCCCCCCGCCGCCCCCCCCATCCTCGACCCCTTCGCGCCACCGTCGGCCCGTTCGACCTACAGCCGTCCCATCTGGTGGAGGGAGAGCAGGTCCATCGTGAGCGCGACGGCGTAGTGGAGGAACCAGCCGTAGACGATGGTCCCGGTGCGGTAGGAGAGCGTGCCCAGCACGGCGCCCGCGCCGATCGCCCCGAGCGCTTCGAGCATGGGCTTGTGGTAGTGGATCATGCAGTACGGGGCGAGCATGACGAGGATGCTGGCCCGGCCGAGCTTCGGCTTCAGCCCGAGGACCATGAAGCCGCGGAAGAACCACTCGATGAAGAGGAACTGGAGGAAGTACATGGCCTCGAACGCGACGTAGTCGAGGCCCAGGGGCCCGCGGCCCGCGGGGCGGTAGAAGGGGTACGTGCTGCGGAAGTCGCCGCGCGTGGAGGCCCACCACACGACGGGGAGGAAGATCGCGAGGAGGATCGCGTAGACGATCGCGTCGGGGGCGGTGCCCTTGAGACGCAACCCCGTGGCACGAGGCCCCACGCCCGTGAGGACCTTGAGCAGGACCATGGGGATCACGAACCCGAGCGACATGCAGCCCCCGACCCACCAGATCCAGCGCCACAGGCCGCGGGGCACCGAGGGGAACGACTTCGCGAGGTCCGCGAGGGTCGTGCCGACCCACGCGGGCGCGCGGGCGCCGTCGATCGACGCGGGGATGAAGCAGTACTCGAGCAGGGTGAGCGCGACGGGCACCCAGACGCAGATCACGAGGGTGCGCAGGTCGAACGCGAAGAGGTCCCTGACGAGCCGCGGGAGGCTGGCCCGCGCCTCGGTGGCGCCCTGCGACGGGGGCGTGGCGCCCGCGTACGGCACGTTCCGCCCGTCCGCCGCCGGTTCGTCGCCCACGGCGGCCCTCCGCGCCCCGCCTACGGCTTCTCGACCACGCCCGCCTCGGCCTTGGCGGCCTTGGCGACGGCGCGGGCGACGTCGTAGTGGAGGGTCTTGTGGAACGGCGAGGGGAGCAGGTCGTCCGCGCTCGCGTGCTCGGCGAGGGCGCGCGCGGCCGCGATCTTCATGGCCGCGGTGAAGCGGATCGCGCTCGCGTCGATCGCGCCGCGCATGAGGCCTGGGTAGGCGAGGACGTTGTTGATCGCCGCCCCCTCGCTGGCCAGCGCGGCACCGGCCTCGAGGGCCAGGTCGGGCCGGATCTCGGGCGTCGGGTTGGTCAGGGCGAACACGATCTGGCCCTTGCGCACCCAGGACGGG
>JAYTCP010000343.1:0-8843 GCA_043736435.1 Planctomycetia bacterium
ACGGCGCCCTTGAGGACGAGGGACTTCGTCTTGTCGGTCCGGGACCACTCGCCGAGGGTCTTCGCGATGCTCGAGGGGCCTTCGCCGCCGTACACGACGGCGGTGGGACCCTTCAGGATCGACTCGACCTTCGACGGCCAGCCGGCCGAGCGCAGCGCGACGCGCGCCGTGCGGTTGTGGAGGACGCGCATGCGCGCGCCGCCCGCCTTCGAGAGGAGCAGGCCGCGCAGCGCGGTGCTCTGCTCGACGGTCATCGCGCTGACGTTGACGAACACGGCGCCGTCCTTGCCGCGGAGGGCGGAGACGACCTGGTTCGCGAGGAGCTGCTTGAGCTGCTTGGGCACGGTGCGCCTCCTAGCCCACGACGTCGAGGATGACGCCCGGGCTCATCGTCGAGGAGAGGGTGACCTTCCGGATGAAGGCTCCCTTCACCGACGCGGGGCGCAGGCCCCTGACGTGATCGAGGAAATGCTCGACGTTCGCCTTGAGGTCGGCGGCCACGAAGGACCGCTTCCCCAGGCCGACCTGGACGTTGCCGGCCGCGTCGCTGCGGAACTCGATCTTGCCCGCGCGGAACTCGCGGACGGCCGAGACGACCTGGTCGGTGACGGTGCCCGACTTCGGGCTCGGCATCTTGCCGAGCGGGCCGAGCACCTTGCCGAGCTTGCCGACGAACCGCATCATGCTGGGGTGCGCGATCGCGACGTCGAAGTCGGTGAACCCGTCCTCGACCTTCTTCGCGAGGTCCGCGCCGCCCACCTCGGACGCGCCGGCCTCGGTGGCCGCGCGGGCGAGGTCGCCCTCCGCGAACACGATGACCGTCTTGGTCTTGCCGATGCCCTTCGGCAGCGAGACGCTGCCGCGGATGGCCTGGTCGGTCTTGCCCGGGTCGGTCCCGAGACGGATCGACAGCTCGACGGTCTCGTCGAACTTGGCCTTCGGGAACCCTGCGAGGACCGTGATGGCCTCGTCGAGCCCGTAGCGCCGCTCGCGGCTGAACGTCTTCAGCCCGGCGGTGTACCTCTTGCCGCGTCGCTTCATCCGCGTCTCCTTCCGCTCTCCCCCGTCCGGGCGCGGGCCCGGACGCGGTGATGTTGAGCGCCCCGTCGCCGGGGTCCCCCCGAGGGGGGATGGGTGTCGTTTCGAGCCTTGCCTAGTCCTTGATCTCGACGCCCATCGAACGGGCCGTGCCCATCACGATGCGCATCCCTGCCTCGACGTCCCGGGCGTTCAGGTCCTTGAGCTTGGTCTCCGCGATCTTGCGGACCTGGGCCTTCGTCACCTTGCCCACCTTGTCGGTGTGCGGGGTGGGGCTGCCCTTGGCGATCCCGGCGGCCTGCTTGAGGAGCTCGCTGGCCGGCGGCGACTTCGTGATGAAGTCGAACGAACGGTCGCTGTAGATGGAGATGATCACGGGGATCATGGTCCCGCGCATCTCCTTCGTCGCGTCGTTGAAGCGCTTGACGAACTCGCCGATGTTCACGCCGTGCTGGCCGAGGGCCGGCCCGACGGGAGGTGCGGGGGTGGCCGAGCCGCCCGGGCACTGGAGCTTGACCTTCGCCTTGAGTTCCTTGGCCATGGGCTACACCGCCTCCACTTGCCAGTACTCGAGGTCCACCGGGGTCGCGCGGCCGAAGATCGTCACGATGACGCGCACGGCGCCCTTCGCGGGGATGACCTCGTCCACGACCCCGTCGAACGACTCGAGCGGGCCTTCCTTGATCTTGACGGAGTCGCCCTTCTTGAAGGCGATCTGGACCTGCGGAGCGCGATCGGCGCTGCGCTCCACGATCGCGAGGAGGCGGTCCACCTCCTCGGCGGGCAGCGGCTCGGGGCTGTTGTGCGCCCCGACGAAGTCGCCCACGCCCGCCGTGTCGCGCACGAGCGCCCAGATGTCCGGCGGGACCTTGCCCTTCTCGTCCTGGGCCACCTCGACGAGCACGTAGCCCGGATAGAGCTTCTTCTTGCTGGTGCGCTTCCGCCCGGCCTTGACCTCGGTGACGCTCTCGACGGGCACGAGCACCCGGGAGATCGCCTCGGTCTTGCCCGCGATGCGGAGCTTGCGCTCGAGCGCCACCTGGACCGTGTTCTCACGGCCGCTCTGCACCCGGACGACGTACCAGCGCTTTGCCATGGCCTTAGAACACCAGCTGGAAGAGCTTGCGGAGGGCCAGGTCGAACACGGACATCGTGATCGCGAGGACGGCCGTGACGAGGCACACGACGATGGTCGCGTTCCAGACCTCGGGGAGCGTGGGCCAGGAGACCTTGCGCATCTCGGTCTCGGTCTCGATCAGCAGGTCGACCGTGCGCGGCTTGTTGAGGATCCAGTGGAGGGCGAGCAGGCCCACGGCGCCGACGACGAGGGCGATCACCTTGTACACGGTCACCGCGCCCACGACGGGCAGGGCGTCGACGAGGACGTTCTGGCCCGGGCGGTTGATCGTCGCGAAGAGACGGAGCGCCCCGAACACGATCAGCGCGGCGCCGATCGTGTACGCGGTGGAACGCGAGAGCGTTCCCTGTCCCTTCCTGTGCAGCTCGATGCCCATGGTGCGCCTTGTGGCGGCCCTGCGGCCGCGGCCTCCGTGTCTCTTCGTCTCTTCGTTCCTGCGGGGTGCCTCTCGCTGGTGTGCCGCCTCGGTCTCTTCGCGCCGACCCACGCCGCTCCCGGGGGAGTGGCACGGCAGGAGGGAATCGAACCCCCAACCTGCTGATTTGGAATCAGCTGCTCTGCCTAGTTGAGCTACTGCCGTTCGTGGTCGTCGTCGCCTCGGGTCCCGCCCCCCCCCGCGGGGGACGCGACCGCGCCGTTCGCCGGCGGCCGGGGCCGCCCGCGCGCGGGCTACTTCTTGACCTCCTTGTGGAGGGTCCGCATGCGGAGCATGGGGTTGTACTTCATGAGCTCGAGCTTGTACGGGTTGCCCTTCAGGCGCTTCTGGACCCGGTACAGGCGCATGCCCGTCACGGTGCACTCGAGGGTCACGTAGCCGCGGGCTTCGGCCTTCGCCATGGAACCTGCTCCGTGGAGACGACCCGCCTACGCGCGTCGGCCCCCGAGATGAGTTTCGACTCGTCCTACTTGAGGATCTTGGTGACGGCGCCGGCGCCGACCGTGCGGCCGCCCTCGCGGATGGCGAAGCGGAGCTTCTCCTCGAGCGCGATGGGCTGGATGAGGACGACCTTGATGCGGGCGTTGTCGCCCGGCATGCACATCTCGGCGCCGCCCTGGAGCTCGATGGCCCCGGTCACGTCCGTGGTGCGCAGGTAGAACTGCGGGCGGTAGTTGTTGAAGAACGGCGTGTGACGGCCGCCCTCCTCCTTGCCGAGGACGTAGATCTCGGCCTCGAACTCCGTGTGGGGCTTCACCGAGCCGGGCTTGGCGAGCACCATCCCGCGGACGAGGTCCTTCTTCTCGACGCCGCGCAGGAGGACGCCGACGTTGTCGCCGGCCTGGCCCTGGTCGAGGTTCTTGTTGAACATCTCGACGCCGGTGCACACCGTCTGCTGGGTGTCGCGCAGGCCGATGATCTCGAGGGGCTCACCGACCTTGACGATGCCGCGCTCGATGCGGCCGGTGCCGACCGTGCCGCGCCCCTTGATCGAGAACACGTCCTCGATGGGCATCAGGAACGGCTTGTCGATGTCGCGCATCGGGGTCGGGATGTACGAATCGACCGCGTCCATGAGGTCGAATATGCACTTGCTGGCCGGATCGGTCCGGCTCGGCGTCTTGGACTGGAGGGCGGCGAGCGACTGGCCGCGGATGATCGGGATCTCGTCCCCGGGGAAGTCGTACTCCTTGAGAAGCTCGCGCATCTCGAGCTCGATCAGGTCGAGGAGCTCGGGGTCGTCGACGAGGTCGATCTTGTTCAGGAAGACGACGATCGCGGGCACGCCGACCTGGCGGGCGAGCAGGATGTGCTCGCGCGTCTGGGGCATGGGGCCGTCCGCGGCCGAGACGACGAGGATCGCCCCGTCCATCTGCGCGGCGCCGGTGATCATGTTCTTCACGTAGTCGGCGTGGCCGGGGCAGTCCACGTGGGCGTAGTGGCGCTTGTCGGTCTCGTACTCGACGTGCGCCGCGGAGATCGTGACGATCTTGGAGTCGTCGCGGACCGTGCCGCCCTTCGCGATGTCGGCGTACGACTTGGCCTTGGTGCCGTGCGCCACGGCCATGACGTGCGAGATCGCCGCGGTCAACGTCGTCTTGCCGTGGTCGACGTGGCCGATGGTCCCCACGTTCACGTGGGGCTTCTTCCGGTTGAATTGCTCCTTGGCCATGGCGGCTGTCTCCGTCGTCGGTCCGCGGCGTGTGCGGCCGGCTCGTTGCGTTGCAGGGCGTTGCGGGTCGTTCAGGTCTGGCAGGACAGGCCCTGCCGCGTGCTCGACAACGACCCGACGCCCTGGACGTGGAGCTGGTGATGGGGATTGAACCCATGACCTCCTCATTACCAATGAGGTGCTCTACCACTGAGCTACACCAGCGAACCGGCGCGTCGGGACCTTGCCAGCGAGAACCGTACCCGGGGGCGTGCCGAAGGCGAGCCCGTGGGAGAGCCCCGCCTGCTGGAGCGGGTGAAGGGAATCGAACCCTCGTCACCTGCTTGGAAGGCAGGAGCTCTACCATTGAGCTACACCCGCACACACGTCGTCCGGGTCCCCGCGAAGACGCGATCGTCTTCTTGGGGAACGGAGGAGTGTAGGGAGGCGACCCCGGTGGTCAAGGATCGCGCGGGGGGGTCCCGCCGCCCCCGGCGCCGCCCGCCGTGGGATCGTGAGGACGGCGCCCGAGCCGGGGGGTGCACGCTCGGGCGCGCCGATCCGACCGGGGAAATCCGTCCGTGCCGAGGTGACGTCCGGGCCGACCGGGGCGAATCGAGACCCGCCTGTCCGTCCCCCGGAAGCGCTTCCCCGGAGACGTTACCCCCCGGCGCCGCACTCGCGGGAGCCAGGGGTGGTGGGCGGAGCAGGATTCGAACCTGCGAAGACGTTAGTCACCAGATTTACAGTCTGGTCTCGTTGACCGCTTGAGTATCCGCCCGATCGGACCGCTGCTCGCTCGCGCGGTCGCCGGGGAGCGCGGGGCCCTAGGCCCCCGCACCCGGACAGGTGAGCCGGCGGCAGGGATTGGACCTGCGACCCTCGGTTTACAAAACCGATGCTCTACCGCTGAGCTACGCCGGCACGAAGCGCGGAGCCTAGCCCGGCACGGCGGAGGGGGTCAAGTTTGGTTCGGGCGCGGGCGACCGCGCGACGGGGGGCTCGACCGGTCGGGTCCTCCCGCGGGTCAGGCCGTCCCGCCCGTCCGCGCCAGCCGGGCGCGGTGGGATGCGATCGCCGCTACCACCTCGTCGAGGTGGGCGCCGCCGAACCGCCGCCGGACCGCGCGCGCGAGCTCGAGGGCGACGACGGCCTCGGCCACCACGGCGAGCGCCGGCACCGCCGTGACGTCGCTCCGCTCGACGCGGGCCGGCGCGGCCTCGCCCGTGCGTAGGTCGATGCTCTGGAGAGCCTCGCGCAGGGTTGCCAGGGGCTTCATGGCCGCCTGGAGCACGACGCGCTCGCCGGTGCTCGTGCCGCCCTCGATCCCCCCCACGCGATTCGACGGGCGCCGCGGCAGGCCACCGGGCGTCGCGGGCAGGATCGGGTCGTGGAGGGCCGATCCGGGCATCGCCGCGGCCAGGAAGCCCAGGCCGAGCTCGACGCCGCGGACCGCCTGCACCCCCATCAGGGCGCCCGCGAGGCGCGCGGAGAGCTTCTCCTCGGGGCGCTCGTGCCCGCCGAGGCCGAGGGGGACGCCGTCGGCGACGACTTGCACGAGCCCGCCGAGCGTGTCTCCAGCCGCCTTCGCCGCGTCGACGGCGGCGACGGCTCGCGCGATCGCGGACGCCTCGCCGAGGGCGTGGAGCGGCGACGCGTCGCGTCGCGCGCGCGCGGCCTCGAGGTCGGCGCCGGGCTCCCCACCGACGGCGAGGCCGCCGACGGCGAGCACGTGGCCGAGGACGCGGACGCCGAGGGCCTCGAGGAAGGCGGCGGCGACCGCGCCGGCGGCGGTGCGCACGGCGGTCTCGCGGGCGCTCGCGCGCTCGACGACGTCGCGTGCGTCCACGAGCCCGCGGTTGAGCGCACCCGCGAGGTCGGCGTGCCCCGGCCTCGGCGCGTGGACGGCGGGCAGGCTCGCGTACGTGGTGTCGCGGTTGTCCACCTCGAGGGCGATGGGGTTCCCGGTCGCGACCCCGTCCCGCACGCCCGCCGTGAAGCGGACGCGGTCCGCCTCGGTGCGCTGGCGCGAGCTGCGGCCGTGGCCCCGTTGGCGGGCCGAGAGGCGGGCGTCCACGTAGGCCGCGTCGATCGGCGTGCCGGCCGGGATCCCGACGAGGATCGCCGTGAGCCGGGGGCCGTGACTCTCGCCGGCCGTCTCGAGCAGGAGCTCCATGGCGGCATGGTATCGGAGGGGGTCCGCCCCGTGCCGTGGTTCCATGGGTGCGTCCTCGCCGCGGAGCCGCCATGGATCGCCCCCGTACCTCGCGCCCCCACGCTGCCAGCGGCCCGGGAACGGGGCGCATCGGCGACCACCTCGGCAGGCTCGCCAGCCAGGGCGCGCGCCGGACGCGGCTCTCCTGGATCGTCTACGCGGTGCTCGGGATCACCGTCGTGGTGATCGCCATCGGCCAGATGGTCGGATGGTGGCAGTCACCCGTCGAGCGCAAGATCCGCGAGAACGTGGAGCGCCGCAAGGCCGAGGGACCGCCGCAGGCGCCCCCCGCCACTCCGGCCCCGCCGCCGGGCGACGCACCCGTGCCGCCGCGCTGACGGGGCGGGCGCCGGCACTCGGCGCGTCAGGGCACGACGCGGTACGTGCCGCCCGCGCGTCGCGCGAGCGTCGACATGAGCGCGTTGTCGCGCCCGCCGAGGACCACGGCGTGCACCACGGCGCGCGAGAGGTCGAGGCGGTCGAGGCGGTCGCCCACGACGTCTCCGGGCGTGGCGTGGACGTTCTCCTGGCCGTCGCTGACGACGACCATGGTGACCGGCTCGCCCAGCGGCTCCTTCGCGGCCGCCCGCGCCTCGGTGCGCCGGCGCACGATCGCGAGGCCCGCGTTGAGCGCCGTCATCACGTCGGTGCGCCTGCCGCGCCCGACGCCCGAGAGGAAGCGCCCGAGCTCGGCCTTCGCGCGCGGCGTCGCGGGGATCATCTCGGGGTGCCAGGGCACCACCTCCTCGGCGAAGAGGAGGACCGCGATGCGCACGTCCGAGGCGAGGCGCTCGACGGTCCAAAGGAGCTCGCGCTTGGCGCCCTCGAGGCCGCCTTCCCCCACCGAGCCCGACACGTCCACGACGAAGACCACGTCCTTCGACGCCAGGCGGAGGCCGTAGCAGGTGGGCACGACGCCGCGGGGCGGAGGCGGCGGGGGCGCGATCGTGGGTGCCTCGGGCTCGCGCGTGGTGCCGGAGCCGGGAGACGCCGGGAGCGGCGCCGCCGCGTCGCGCGCGGCCCACGCCTTCCACGCCGCGGGGTCGAGGCCGATCGGCTGACCCGTGATCGCCTCGAGGGCCTCGGCCGCCGACGACGCGGCGCGAGGGTGCCGATCCTTAACGGCGACGAGCAGCAGCGGGATCGCGTCCACGCGGCGGCGGCGCCCGAGCAGGAGCGCGACCTCCGCGCGGTACGTGGGGTCCTCGTCCTGCGGCAGCGCCTTCGCGAGCGCCTGGACGAGGTCGCCCCGCGCGAGGAGCACGGCCTTCCGCGCGACGTCCGTGTCGGGTCCCTCGCGCCCGGAGAGCGCGGCCTGCACCACGGGGATCCAGGCCGCCTCGTCGCGCCACCCGGCGAGCGCCTCCACCATGGCGATGCGCACGACGACGTCGCCCTCGGCGGGCAGCGCCTTGCGCAGGAGGAGGACGGCCTTGCGCCGCTCGTCGGGCGCGAGGACGGCGACGGCGCTCGCGGTGCTGCGGACGCCGAGCGCCCGCACCTCGGGCCGTCGGTCCCGCAGCGCGCGCTCCAGACCCTCGAGCGGCGTCTCCGCCGCGGACACGACGGGCACGGGCGCGAGCGGCAGCGCGCAGAGGAGCGCGCCGAAGAGGAGACCGGCGCAGCGACGGCGCCGAGCCACGCCGGAGGCGCTCATTCGTCCCTCGCGGCGCCGCCCACCTTGACGTACGCCTCATCGACGACGCGCAGGACGGCCTCGTCCTTCTCCGCGAGCCGCAGCTGGCCAAGGAGATGGCGAGCGCCATCGCCCCCGATGCCCGCGAGCGCCGTGGCGACGCGGCTGCGGAGGGCCGGATCGCCGCCGCCGTACACGCGGCCGAGGGCCTCCACCGCGCCCGCCGCCCTGGGCCCGAGCGCCCCGAGGGCGACGACCGACTCCCGACGCACGTCGCGGCTCGGATGCGCGAGGAGCTCGATCAGGAGCGGTGCCGCCGTCTGCTCCTTGACGGAGCCGAGGACGCGCACGGCCTGCGCGCGGACGCCGTCGTCGCCCGTCGACCTCGCCGCGACGAGCAGCCGCTCGCGCGCCTCCTTCGAAGCCGTGGTCGCCTCGCCGAGCGCGTGGAGGGCCGCGGCGGCCCCCGGGGCCGCCGGGTCGGAGGCCACGGCGAGCAGTCGCTCGTATCCCTTGGCGTCGCCGGTCGCGGCCAGGCTGCCGTAGACGGCGCGACGCGCCTCGAGGTCGGCCTCGGGCCCGTCGAGCGCGATCAGGGCGGCGACGACCTCAACGGACGCGCCGGGGCGCCCCGCGAGCCGGATCATCGCGCGGCGCGCGGCGGGCGACAGGTCGGCGCGCGCGAGGGCCTCCACGAGGATCTGCGACGACTCCGCGCTCCCCCGGAGG
>JAYTCP010000344.1:0-1618 GCA_043736435.1 Planctomycetia bacterium
CTCGGGCTGGCGGGCGGCCTCTTCCTCAACTGCGCGATGAACGGCCGCCTCGCGCGCGAGCTGTCGGTCCCGGTGTTTCCCATGCCAGCCGCGGGCGACTCCGGCGCCGCGCTCGGGGCCGCCGCCTGGCTCCACCTCGAGCGCACGGGCACGCCCCTCGCTCCCCTGACGACGATGCGGCTCGGGAGCGGGCTGTCCGACGCGGACGCGACCTCTGCCCTGCGCGGAGTGGGATCCGCGCCCCTCGCACTCGAGTCGCTCGCGCGCGAGGTGGCGGTCCGAGTCGCGCGGGGCGCGCTCGTGGGCGTCGCACGGGGACGGGCCGAGTTCGGCCCCCGCGCGCTGGGCGGGCGCAGCGTGCTCGCGCGCGCCGACGACCCCGCGACGCGCGACCGCCTCAACGACCACAAGGGGCGGGAACGCTGGCGTCCCGTGGCACCGGTGCTGCGCGAGCAGGACCTCGCCCGCTGGTTCCGCGATCCGCGGCCCACGCCCCACATGATCACGACCCTCGTCGCGACCGAGGAGGCACGCCGCGGCCCGCTCGCCGGGGCGATCCACGCGGACGGCACGGCGCGCGTCCAGTCCGTCACGCCCGAGGGCGAGCCTCTCCTCCACGCGATCCTCGAGGCGCTCCTGCCCCTCGGTCACGTCGCCGTCCTCGACACGAGCCTCAACCGGCGCGGGGAGCCCATCGTCAACACGGCCGAGGAGGCCGTCGCGGCCGCGCGTGCCATGCGACTCGACGCCCTCGTCCTCGGCGACCGCCTCCTCGACCTGTCCTCTCCCTGACCGGCCGCGCCCACCCCGTCGCGTTCATCGCGTCGCGAGGATCGCGCGGGGGAGGGAGGTGAGGATCGTCTGGTACGCCTCGCAGGGCGACCAGCAGCCCGGGCACCGGTCCTTCGCGACGTCCTCGCGCGCCGCGGTCGCCGCGGGCGTGGCCAACAGCTGCGCCAGGGGCGTCGCGTACGCATTGCCCAGCGGCCGGTCGAACACCGTGCACGGGTGGACCTGGCCGGACGGCGCGACGAAGACGCTCGTGAACAGGCTGCGGCAGGGCAGCGGGCTCCGCCCCGTGCGGACGTGCCGGTCGAGCAGCCCGAGGTAGGTGGCCTCGAGCTGGTCCGTCAGGGACCAGCGCGCGCGCCGTCGCGCGAGGATGCGCCGCACGGCGGCCCGCGGGTCCGCGGGCTTGCGCACGCCGGCCTCGAGGTTGTCGTAGTAGTGCCCGCTCGTCGTCGCGACGTTCACGTGCACGTCGCTCTCCCGGAAGCCGGGGATGCGCGCCCGCAGCGCGGCGAGCGTCGCCTCGACCGCGTCGGCGTTGCGGTCCGAGAGGGTGAAGCCGAGGAACGTCGCGGCCCCGCGAACCTCGCGGAGGCGACGGTACGTCTCGATCATCCGGTCGAACGCGCCCGGTCGGCCGCGTAGGCGGTCGTGGAGGTCGGGCGGCCCTTCGACGCTCACCGTGACGAAGAAGCGCGGGACGCCGAGCCGCGCGATCTCGCGTACGGACGCCACGATGCGCTCCGTGCGCTGGCCCGTCGTCGGGAAGTCGAGCACGCAGAGCCGCGGCTCCGCCTCGAAGGCCTTCGCGCACACCTCGACGACGTCG
>JAYTCP010000345.1:0-2014 GCA_043736435.1 Planctomycetia bacterium
CGCAACTCCGGGGGGGGAGGGTCCGACCTTCCTTGGAGGCCTCCCGGGCCCGGGATACGCTTCGCGGCTCACATTTCGAAACCAAACCACTGTTCCGAGACGACCGCGAGTCCGGCCCGCGCCCCTGGGCGCAAACGCTAGACCGCTGGTGGCGGAGGACGGCACGATGCCCCTCGAGAAGCAGCACAAGGCGGAGCTGATCCAGACGAACCGGCGCCATGACGCCGACTCCGGGTCCCCCGAGGTCCAGATCGCGCTCCTGACCGAGCGCATCCGGCACCTCACCCAGCACCTGAAGACGGCGTCGAAGGACTTCTCCACGCGCCGGGGACTTCTGAAGCTGGTGGGCAAGCGCTCGCGGCTGCTCCGATATCTGGCTCGCACCGACCCCGACAAGTACCAGGCGCTCATCGCCCGTCTCGGGATCCGTAGATAGAGGAGGAAAGATTGCCCGCTCATGAAGTGAAGCTCGACGTCGGTGGCAAGACCCTGACGATCGAGACGGGGCGCCTCGCGCGCCTTGCGGCCGGCTCCGCGCTCGTGCGGTACGGCGACACGATGGTCCTGTCGGGCGCCAGCTCGGGCCCGTCCCGGGAAGGCACCGACTTCTTCCCGCTGACCATCGACTACCGCGAGAAGACCTACTCCAGCGGCAAGATCCCCGGCGGCTTCCTCAAGCGCGAGAGCGCCCCGAGCCCCAAGGAGATCCTGACCATGCGGATGGCCGACCGGCCCATCCGCCCGCTGTGGCCCGAGGGCTTCATCGAGGACGTCCAGGTCCAGAGCTTCGTCATCTCCTACGACCAGGAGAACGAGCCCGACGTCCTCTCCGTGATCTCCGCGAGCGCCGCGCTCGCCGTGTCCCCCCTGCCCTTCCTCGGCCCCCTGGGCGCCGTGCGCATCGGCATGAGGGGCGACGAGTTCGTGGCGTTCCCCGACACCGCGACGATGGCCGCGAGCCCGCTCGACCTGGTGGTCGCGGGCACGAAGACCGCCGTGACGATGGTCGAGGCCGGCGCCAGCGAGCTCTCCGAGGAGGTGATGCTCGAGGCGATCTACTTCGGCCACGAAGTCATCCAGCGGATCTGCGAGGCGATCGAGGAGCTGCGCCGCAAGGTGGGCTGGAAGCCGAACGAGTTCACCCCGAAGCCCACGAACCCCGAGGCCATCAAGGCCGTCGCCACGTCGTGGCGCTCGGCTCTGAAGACCGCGCTCCACCGCCCGACGAAGCCCGAGCGACAGGTCGCGGTCTCGGCCGTCGCGAAGACGATCAAGGCCGCCCTGGTCGACAAGGACAACAAGGTCCCGGCCGCGGGCAAGTTCTCCGGCGCCGACGTCTCGGCCGCCATCCACGAGGTCGAGCGCGACATCATCCGTCGCGCGGCGCTCTCGGGCACGCGCGTCGACGGTCGCGGCCCGGCCGACATCCGGCCGATCCAGATCGAGGTCGGCGTGCTCCCTCGCGCCCACGGCTCGGCGCTGTTCACGCGCGGCGAGACGCAGGCCCTCGTGGCTGCCACGCTCGGCACGGCGGACGACGAGAAGATCGTCGACGGCCTCCTCGCGGTCCAGACCAAGAAGAAGTACTACCTCCACTACAACTTCCCCCCGATGTCGGTGGGCGAGACCCGGCCCATCCGCGGGCCCTCGCGCCGCGAGATCGGCCACGGGGCCCTGGCCGAGCGCGCGCTGCTGCCCGTGCTCCCCGACCCCGCCACGTTCCCCTACACGCTGCGCGTCGTCTCCGACGTGCTCATGAGCAACGGCTCCTCGTCGATGGCGACGGTGTGCGGCGCCACGCTGTCCATGATGGACGCGGGCATCCAGATCCGTCAGCCCGTCGCGGGCGTGGCCATGGGCCTCGTGGAGGAGGACGGCCAGGTGGCGGTCCTCTCCGACATCCTCGGCGACGAGGACCACGCGGGCGACATGGACTTCAAGGTGGCCGGGACCCAGTTCGGGATCACCGCCCTCCAGATGGACATCAAGACCACGGGCCTCCCGCGGCCCCTCA
>JAYTCP010000346.1:0-3251 GCA_043736435.1 Planctomycetia bacterium
TGGATCGCGACGGCCTGCGCGAATCCCCGCGGGCTCGCCTTCCGGCGCACCAGGGCCGCCCCCTCTTCGCCGACCACGAGGGCCTCGACCGGGTCGCCGTTCAGCTCGCGCTGCCAGAGCACGTCCGACGTGAGGGGGTCGAGGGCGAGGAAGCGCGCGCTCGTGAAGCGTCCCGGCTCGCGGACGACGACCAGCACCTGCCCCATGCCCGCGTCGAGCGCGCTCGCCACGCCGTGCAGGTCGAGCTTCCAGCGCACCTCGCCGGTGTCGGGCTCGACGGCGAGCAGCTCGTCGCCGCGGGCCACCACGAGCACGTCGCCCGCCATCGTGACGCGATCGACCGACGCCCACGAGGCGCGCCAGCGCACGGTGGCGCTCGCCGGGTCGAGGCAGACGAGCCCGGCGCCGTCGTCGACGAGGACGGGCACCGGGACGACGGAGGTCGCGATGCCGGCGACGTCCACCACATGCACGCTGCCCGGCGTCGGCACGTCGAGCGACTCGAGGAGCTTCTCCGTGAGCGGGGGCGCGAGGGTGCGCTCGGGCGGACGGGGCGCGGCCGTCCCGAGGCGGCCCCGCTCCGCGGCCGCGAACTCCCGCCCCGTGGTCGGGGCGCCGTCCATGGTGAAGCGCGCGTCGGGGTGCCGTCGCTCGAGGGTGAGCAGCGCGGCCCGCGCGGGGCCCACGGCCCGCCCGCCCGAGAGAGCGCGCGCGAGGGTCGCGAGGGCGCGGGGCGCGTCGGGGTGCTCGGGGTACGCGCTGAGGAACCGGCGGAGGGTCCGCGCGGCGGCGGCGTGGGCCCCCGATCGGGCCTGGCGCTCGGCGAGGCCGAACAGGGCGTCGGGCACGGTGGTGGCGTTGGGATACTCGAGGAGGACCGCCTCGAACGGGGCCGGGTCGTCGCCTTCGGAGGCCTTCGCCAGCCGCTCGGCGGCCGCGCGCTCGTGGCGGCGGTAGGGGAGAGGGCCCTCCGCGGCGAGGATCTCGGCGATCAGGCGCGGGACGCGCTGGCCCGCGGTCTCGAGCCCGAACGCCTCGTCCCGGTCCTCGCGCAGGGCGTCCTGGAGCACGTCCACGGCATCCGCCGCGCGGCCCGACGCGCGGTACAGCGAGGACAGGCGGAAGCGCGCCGCGGCCCGGACCGGGACCTCTCCCTCCTCGGGATCGAACGTGGCCCGGCCCTTGCCCGCCTCCTCGACGAGCTCCTTCAGGTTCCGGACGCGCGCCCCCTCGAGGCCCTTCGCCGAGAGGAGCACGTCGAGTCGCAGGCGGACCTCCACGCGCTCGCGCGGCCCCTCCGACCGCGCGAGCGCGGCCTCGTACGCCGTGCGCGCGTCCGCCGTCCGCTCGTCGGCGCGCGCCGCGTCGCCCCGGTCCAGCGCGAGCAGCCTCAGGCCCTGCCGCGTCCGCTCGAGGAGCGCCACGTCCTTGCGGGCCGTCGCGAGGCGGGCGGCCTCCTCGTAGAGCGGGCCCGCGCGCCGGTCGTCGCCGACGACGCGCCACAGGTCGGCCTCGTCCAGCACGGTCCCGGGGTCGTCGGGGCTCGCCGCGCGCCGGGCCGGGAGCGCGCGCTCGAGGTCCTCCCAGTCGTAGAAGGCCTGCACGGGGCGGTTGCGGGACTCGGCGCCCGGGCTGGCACCGCCTGCCACGACCAGCACCTCGGGACACAGCAGCACGTTGCCCGACTGCGTCCCCTGCGGCCAGGGGTCCTCCCCCTGGAACTTGCCCTCCGCGGCGAGGGAGAAGCGCGCGAGGCCCTGCTCCGTCGGGACGTACACCGTGCCCTCGCTGACGGCGCCGCGGCCGCGCACGAGGGCGGCGTCGGTGCTGATCATCGCGCGCCACACGGGATTGCCCGTCCCGAGGTCGTAGGCGCGCAGCGAGCGCCCCGTGGCGAGGACGACGTCGCGCTTGCCGTCGCGCGCCACCCCGAGGAGGTGGTCGACGCCCGGGGAGGAGCGCGTCGCCTGCGAGGCCTCCCGCCAGCGCAGACGGCCATCCTTGCGGTCGAGGCAGAGCAGGTACGGCGACTCCGGCGGCGTCGCGAGGACCGCGTCGCCGTGCACGCGCACGGGCCCGGCCGCCCACGTGCCGAAGCGCAGGGGCGTCGTGTACCAGTACTCGACGCGCTCGATCGGGATCTGGTCGTAGGACGTCGCCCAGCGCAGCGCTCCGGTGCGCAGGTCCACCGCGGCGAGCACGCCGAGCCCCGTCGGGGCGTAGACCGTGCCGTCGGCGATCGCCGGCGTCCCGGCCCAGAGCTCCTTCACGTTGTAGCCGAAGAGGTTGAGCTCCTGCTGCCCGCTCAAGAGCTCGCGCTTCCACCGCAGCGCGCCGGTCGGGACGTCGAACGCGAGCAGGAACACGCGCCACCGCTGGTCGAACGTCACGCCGAGGGCCGAGACGATGCCGTCGGCCGCCACCGGGTTCGTGGCGATGGAGAGGCCCGCGAGGGCGGCGCCGTCCTCCTTCGAGGCGCCCATCCGCCAGCGCAGCGCGCCCGAGGCTGCGTCCAAGGCCACGAGGACGCGCCGCTGGCGGTACGTCGTGATCTCGATGCCCTGGAGCTGGCGCTGCACGTAGGGCGCGCGCACCTCGACGTGGGCGAGGACGAGGCCGCCCGCGAGGACGGGCTCATGCGTGACGTCGAGGTTCGAGCGCCCCGGGAGGGTCTCGCCCGAGCGCCCCGGGACGTCGAGCCCGGGTGTCGGGCGCTCGGACGACGGGAACGTCCATTCCGTGCGGCCGGACACGAGGTCGCGCGCCTCGACGCCGAACCCGTCGGACAGGAACAGCCGCCGACCCTCGCGGGCGGGGACGCAGGGCGTCGTGATGCTCCAGCGCCGGAGGAGACGTCGTGGGCTGTCGTCCACGGACAGGAAGCCGGGCGTGTCGTCGTTGCGGCGCCACGGGGGCGGGTCGCCCGCGCTCCACCGCAGGGGGCGTACGCGGTGGTCGAAGGGCGCGCGCTCGACGTGGGCCGCGCGCTCTGCATCGGCGTTCGCCGCCTCGCGCACGGGCTCGAGCGCGCGTCGGGCCTCCCCGAGGCGCGACGCCAGCACGGGATCGATCCCCCCTCCGTCGGGGACCGGGGCCGCGCCCGCGGGCGGCGCGAGGCGGTCGAGACCGGCGATGTCGCCCGCCGCGGCCAGCGCGTCGACGAGCCGCAGCCAGAGCCCGCCATCCTTCGGGGCGAAGCGCAGGCCGTCGCGCAGGGCCACGGCCGCGTCGCGGGGTCGTCCCGCCTCGAA
>JAYTCP010000347.1:0-2087 GCA_043736435.1 Planctomycetia bacterium
CCACCTCCGTGCCGGACAACGCCGGCGTTCCGAAGGCGATTCCTCCAGTCATTTCTCCCATTCCCGCGGCAAGTGTTTCGGTCGGGGACACAGATGAGCGCGGAGCGAAGTGCGTGAGGATCCGCAGGAACTGCGCAGGATCGCGAGCGTCACTCCATCTTCACCGCGTCGGCCACAGCCTCTGCCGCCTCGTGCAGCCGCTCGTCGGCCGTATGCAGGTGCTGTTGTCAGCAGCCGTGATCTCCCGGGACTCCATCGTCACCCCTCTCCCCGGTCCGGGGGCGGATTCCGGCGCACCGGTTGCCGCAATGGCCCAGGCAGTCGCGTGGACGAGCTCCGATCAGCTCGAGCGTCAGGCGACTCGCGGTCGGACCCAGGAAGCAGCACGGACGGCGCAACTGGGCCACGGGGGGGCAGTGGCGGCCGCTTCGGGGCCCGCGATCGCCTCGGGGCCCACCACGGGATCCTTCGCCGAGGGAGCGCTCACCGTGTGCGAGTGCCTCCGGCCACGGGGACTCGCGATCCTCGACTTCCTGGAAGCGTCGATCCGTGCCCGCCTCGCCGGGAGCCAGCACTCGTCGCTCCGCCCACGATCTCTCCCGGGAATCGGCGTGCTCGATGCGGCCACCCCGCGGGTTCCGCCTCCACCCCGTCTTCGTGCGGCGGTCGGTGCGTCCCCCCCGTGGCGGATTCCGCCGAGCGCCCGGTCCCCCGGCGCCCCCTCAATCCTCGGCTCAGCCCGGCCCGGCCCCCTGCTCTTCGAGCCGACCGTCGCGCAGGTGAAGCACGCGCGTCGCGCCCGCGAGCATCTCGGGATCGTGCGTCACGACCACGAGGGCGGCGCGGCCCACCTCGCCGCGGAGCACGTCCATCACCGCGTGACCCGTCGGGTGGTCGAGGAACGCGGTGGGCTCGTCGGCGAGGATGAGGTCGGGCCCGTTCGCGAGCGCGCGCAGGAGTCCCGCGCGCTGACGCTCGCCGCCCGAGAGGCGGTGCGGACGCTCGTCAAGCAGGGGCTCGACGCCGATGCGGCGCGCCAGCGCCTCGACGCGGTCGTTCGCGGCGTCGTCGTCCGCGTGGACGAGCGCATTCTCGCGCACGGTGAGGTACGGCACGAGGAACGGCTCCTGGAAGACGAAGCCCACGTGTCGGCGCCGGAGCGTCGCGCCCGCGTCGGGGTCGGACGGGAGACGCTGCCCCAGCAGGAAGACCTCCCCCTCCGTGGGTCGGCGGAGCCCCGCCAAGAGGAACAGCAGGCTCGACTTGCCCGAGCCGGAGGGCCCGACGAGGCCGACGAACTCCCCGCGGCGCACCTCGAGGTCGAGGCCGACGACGGCGTTCACGACGCGCGGACCCTCGCCGTACCGCAGGCCGAGGCCGCGGGCGTGGAGGAGGGGCTTTCCGGCCGATGAGGCCGGAGCGGGGGCCGCGACGTCGTCGGCCCTGCCAGCATCGACGTCTGGGCTCATGCGTTCCTCCGCTGGATCACGGACACCGGGTCCATGCGGGAGAGGCGCAGCGAGAGCACCACGGCGCTCGCCGCGGCCGAGACGAGCGGCAGGAGCGAGGCCAGGGCAATGGGGTAGGGATCGAAGAACCGGATCTCGATCGCCTTGGGCTCGAGGACGAGGCCGTCGTAGAGGGCGAGGCATCCGAAGCCGAGCGCGAGGCCGAGGACCCAGGCGACGAGGGCGACCACGCCGCTCTCGACGAGCAGCTTCCCGACGAGCCGGCGGCGCGTGCGCCCGACGGCCAGGAGGAGCGCGAACTCGTCGGCGCGCGCCTGGAACGAGATCAGGTTGAGGAGGATCACGACGAGCGCGATGACGACCGTGATCGCGCCCACGATGGCGTTGAGGATCACAGGGAGGTTCGCGAGCATCCGCTCGTTGCGTCGGCGGAAGTACGCCTCGTCCCACACCTTGAACGCGGGGGCTCCCTCGGCGTCCTTCGCCTCGTTCAGATACCGGTCGCTCTCGGCCTTGCGGCCCTCCTTGGCGAACACGACCTCGAACGCCTCGATGCGCGAGAGCACGAAGGCGGGGCGGGTCGCGTAGGCGAGGTCGGCGAGCCCCACGCGGCTCGCC
>JAYTCP010000348.1:0-2873 GCA_043736435.1 Planctomycetia bacterium
GCCCCGCGCCACGTGCCCGCGGCGGAACTCCGGATCCTCGATCAGCCGCGAGGCGGCCTCCTCCAGATCGTCGATCGCGTCGGGGGGGAACAGCAGGCCCCCCGGGCCGACGACCTCGGGCAGGGCGCCGCGATCGCTCGCGACCACCGGGCACCCGCACGCCATGGCCTCGAGGGCCGGGAGGCCGAACCCCTCGTCCTTGCTCGGGAACAGGAGGCAGGCGGCGCTCGCGTACAGGGCCGGCAGGTCGTCCCGCGGGACGTAGCCCAGCAGCCGCACGCGCTCCGTGGCGCCGGTCTCCTTGAGGATCGTCCGGAGGCGGCCTTCCGGGTACCCGTCGGCGCCGGCCAGCACGAGCGAGAGGTCGTCCATGCGGGCGGCCATCCCCGAGAAGACCCGCGCGATGCCCTCCAGGTTCTTCCGCGGCTGGGCGAGGCCCGCGAACAGCACGTACGGTGGCCGGACGCCGAGGCGCGCGAGCGTCGGCGCGGCGGTCGCGGGATCGAGCGGCCGGTGGTCCGGCGACACCCCGAGCGGGGTCACGACGATCCGCTCCCGGGGCACGTGGAGCAGGGCCTCGACGTCGCGCGCCGTCGCCTCGCTCACGCACAGGATGCGGCTCGCCTTCGCGACCACCTCGGCGTGCCGCCGCGCGCGTACTTCGCGCAGTCGCGCGTCGTCGCCGGCCCCGTGCTTCAGGGCGAACAGGTCGTGGATCGTGACGACCTGGGGTCCCTGCGCGCCGGCGAGCCGGTCGTCGGGGCCGTGGACCACGTCCACGCCGGACAGGGAGCGCCAGAACCAGCAGAGACGCGCGCGCGCGCCGTCGGCCCCGGGACCCGGCCCGGCAGGGATCCGCAGCACGTGCTTGCGCCGTCGCCAGCGCCCCAGGCGGACGCCCAGGACGAGCTCGAGCCCGGGATCCTCGGCGAGCAGGGCCTCGGCGAGGTGGGCGACGTAGTGACCGACCCCGGTCCGTTCGGGCCTCGCGGCGGCGCTGGCGTCGAGGGCGACCCTCATGCCCCGGGATCCTCCCCGCTCCCGGGGACGTTCCCGTCGGCGGCGCCGGTCGCGGCCCCCGTGGCCCCGGGGAGGGCGTCGTCCGCATCGAGCCTTGCGTTCGCCCCCAGGTTCTGCATCGAGCAGAGGCGGGCATACAGGCCGTCGCGGGCGAGGAGCTCCTCGTGGGTCCCCCGCTCGACCACGCGCCCGTGCTCGAGGACCACGATGCAGTCGGCCCTCTTCACGGTCGAGAGGCGATGCGCCACGACGAGCGTGGTGCGCCCTTCCCGGAGGCGGTCGAGGGCCTGCTGCACGGCGCGCTCGCTCTCGGCGTCGAGGCTCGCGGTCGCCTCGTCGAGCACGAGGAGCTTCGGGTCGCGGATGAGGGCGCGCGCGATCGTCAGCCGCTGCCGCTGGCCGCCGGAGAGGCGCGCGCCGCGCTCGCCGACCTGGCTCTGGTAGCCGTCGGCGAGCCCCTCGATGTGGTCGTGGATGTAGGCGGCCTTCGCGGCCTCCACCACCTCGGCGTCGGACGCGCCGGGACGGCCTTGGCGGATGTTCTCGCCGATCGTCGTGTGGAAGAGGAACGGGTCCTGGGTGACCACGGCCGTGCGGTCGAGGAAGGTGGCGCGCGCGAAGGCGCCGAGCGGCCGGCCGTCGATCGTGATGCGGCCCTGCGTGGGCTCGTAGAACCGCAGCAGCAGGTCGCACAGCGTGGACTTCCCCGCGCCCGACGGCCCCACGAGCGCCACCGTCGCGCCGCGCGGGATCTCGAAGGAGACCCCCTCGAGCACCGGCACGCCGGCCTTGTAGGAGAAGCCGACGGACTCGAACCGGACCGCGTCCCGGATCCCCTCGAACGGGATGGCGCCCGCGGGGTCGGCCGGCGGCGGCGGCAGGTCCACGATCTCGAACACGCGCTCGACGCTCGCCATCGCGTCGTTCATCCCGTTGAAGTCCTTGATCAGACGCTTCGCCGGCTTGTAGAGGTTCCCCATCTGGGAGAGGAACAGGACGAGGGCCGCGGCGTCGAGCGGAAGGATCTGGCGCAGGACGAGGAACGAGCCGCCCACCGAGAGGACCATCACGAGCAGGTTGTTCACGAACTCGGTGATCGCGTCGGAGCCCGACTTCGTCCGCTGGACCTTGAGGCTCTGGTGGTAGACCTCCAGGTCGGCCTCGTGAAACTCGGCCACCTTGCGCTCCTCGCTGCGGAACGCCTTCACCGTCCGGATGCCCGACACGGTCTGTAGGAGGACCTCGACGCGCTTGGCCGTGTCGGCCTGGCGCTTGCGGGCCTGCTTCTTGACCTTCTTCGTGAGCCTGCGCAAGGGCAGGAAGAACAGCATCCCGACCAGGCAGACCCCCGTCAGCGCCGGGGAGAGCGCGTAGAGGATCACCACGCCGAAGATCAGGTTGAACCCGCCCTCCACCAGGCTCCCGAGCACGAGCTTCAGGCCCGACGCGAACCCGTGCACGTCGTCGAGGACGCGCTGCACGACGTCGCCCCGATGCGAGGTGTCGTAGAACGACATGGGCTGCTCGAGGAGCCGGCGGCACAGGGTCCGGCGGACGTCCATCAGGATGCGCAGCCGCACCATCTCGTTGACGAAGTCCTCGAAGTAGGCCGAGAGGGACATGACGACCAGGAAGATCGCGAAGAGGAGGAGCACGCTCCACAGCGTCGCGAGCTGGTCGGGCAGGCGGGCCTCCCGGGCGCGGAACGCCTCCTCGCTCTCCGACGCGCCCCGCTCCACCTCGAGCCAGGCCCGCGGCGTCCACGACGTCGTGATCGAGTTGGCCCGGTCGAGCACCCCCTCGAGCCCCTTCAGGATCTTCCCGACCTTCTCCTTCATCTTCTGGACGAAGTC
>JAYTCP010000349.1:0-4665 GCA_043736435.1 Planctomycetia bacterium
GCGGCGCCCGGCGCCTGCACGAACGACACGCGGCCCCCGCGCACCGTGATCCCGAGCCAGGCCTGCGACGCGTGGACGTCGGGGAAGGACGGACTCGGCAGATGGCGCGCGACGATCCCCGCGAGGACGGGCCGCCCTGCGACGGCGTCCGCGATCCGGACCGCCTCGGCGGTCGACATCTCCTTCGGGGACGCCTGGCGACGCCGGTCGTACGCCCGGAGCACGTCGTCGAGGGAGCGTCGCCCGCCGGACTCGCGCCGCAAGGTCACGTCGAGCTCGAGGGCGATGGCCGCCCCGGCCCAGTACACCCGCCAGTACCCATGGGTGCGGCCCATGTCGCGGCTCTCCTCGGCCAGGCTCGCCTTGCCACCGACGCTGCGGCCGCGATCGAAGCCCTCCTCGATCTGCTGCCAGCCCTGCAGCGCGGTCTGGAAGCCCGCGCGGGTCCGGGTGATCTCCTGCACGTAGGTCACGAACCCCTCGCTCAACCACGCGTCGTCCCTCGAGACGCTGGGCATCGTCGTGTGGAGCATCTCGTGGACGGCCACCCACTCGCCGGGCAGGTCCTCGTCGCGGGCCGTGTTCGACAGGTAGAGGATGGTGTGCGGCCCGCCCCCATAGAAGGTGGTCCCGAACGGGACCGCGTCGCCGCGCCCGGGCGAGGGGATGACGATCACGGGGAGCCGGGAGGCCGGAAAGCGGCCGAAGGGGAGGCTCACCGCGCGGGCCGCCGTGGTGATCCAGCCCTCGATGCCCGCCAACGTGGCGCGGTGCTCCCCGTCGAGGACCGCGATCCGCACGGTGGTGCCGGGCACGGGCACCTCGCGCACCTCGAAGCGGCCGAAGGCGACGTGCCCCTGGAAGTCCCAAGTGGCCGAGTCGAGCTCGAACGCGGCGCTCGCGCCCGCGGGCACCGAGGCCGCGGGGGTCCAGGGGGCCAGCACCCGGAGCCCCGGGGGCAACCGCACCGACACCGTCGCCCGCAGCGTCTCGGTCACGACGCTCGGCCGCAGCAGGAAGTCCCCGCTGCGGGTGAGGAGGTCGCGCCCGACGCGCCGCGAGCCGTCGCCGACCCTGCACATCGACTTGAGATCGACTCCGAAGGAGACGCCCCCGCCCTCGTCGAGTCGCACGACCTGGAGATGGGTCGGACTCGAGGGGTCCCGCACGAGCCCGCCGCGCGCGGGCGCGAGGTCGAGCGCGTCGAGGGCCCCGCCGCCCGCCAGCATCAGCCGACGAGGCACGAAGCTCTCGAACGCGAGCCGGACGTCCATGCGCGTGAGCGCCGCGTCGACGGACACCTCGTACCGCCAGACGGGCGGTCCCGCCGCCCGCGCCGGCCGCGCACCGTCAAGCGGCGCGACGACGGCGACGAAGGCCCAGAGGAGCACGGCGATCCGTCGGAACGGGGTGCGCGTCGATCGCATCGGAAGGGGCCTCGGACCCGTCGGGAGCGGACGTCGCCCGCGAACGGCCGCGCCACCCTACCGCGCATCGGAGGGCCGCCGAGGCGCGAACGGCCGGTCCGCGACCCCCCGCGCCCCCTTCTTCCCCCCCACAAACCGTACAGCATCCGCCTACGAGTTGAACAGAAAGTGGCAGACGTCGGCGTCCTTCATGACGTAGGACTTCCCCTCCGTCCGCAACCGCCCCGCCTCGCGGATCGCCTTCTCGCTCTTGTACTGGACGAGGTCGGCGACGCTGTAGATCTCGGCGCGGATGAAGCCCTTCTCGAAGTCGGTGTGGATGACGCCGGCGGCCTGGGGCGCCGTCGCCCCCACCGGGATCGTCCACGCGCGGACCTCCTTGGGCCCCGCCGTGTAGAAGCTCTGGACGCCGAGGAGGTGGTACGCCGCCCGGGCGAGCGCGGCCAGCGCCGGCTCCTTCATCCCGAGGCTCTCGAGCATCTCCTGCCGGTCCGCCGGCGACAGCTCGCTGAGCTCGCTCTCGATCTTCGCGCACACGGGGACCACCTCCATCCCCTCCTGCGTCGCGCGCTCGCGCACCTTCATCGCCAGCGGCCCCTGCCCGAGCGGGTCGCCCTCGTCCACGTTCGCGACGTAGAGCACGCGCTTCGCCGTGAGCATGCCGAGGCTCTTCATCGTCTTGCGCTCGTCGTCGGTCAAAGAGTCGAGCACCACCCGCGCGGGCCTGCCCTCCGACAGCACCGGCAGGAGCTTGCCGAGCACCGACGCCCGGACGATCGACTCCTTGTCGCCGCTCTTCGCCGCGCGTTCGGCCTTCGAGTGCGCGGCCTCGACGCTCTGGAGGTCGGCGAGCACCAGCTCGGTCTCGATCGTGTCGATGTCCCGGATCGGGTCCACCGAGCCCTCGACGTGGATGATCTCCTCGCCGCCGGGCACGGACTCGAAGCACCGCACGATGTGGAGGATCGCGTCCACCTCTCGGATGTGGCTCAGGAACTTGTTCCCGAGGCCCTCGCCCGTGGACGCCCCGCGCACGATGCCCGCGATGTCGACGAGCCGCAGCACGGCGGGGACCACCTTCTCGGGCGGGATGAACTTCGTCAGGATCGTCAGGCGCTCGTCCGGGATGCTGACCACCCCCACGTTCGGCTCGATCGTCGCGAACGGGTAGTTGGCCGCAAGCGCCCCCGCCGCGGTCAGGGCGTTGAACAGGGTGCTCTTCCCGACGTTGGGCAGACCGACGATCCCGGCTTCCATGGCAGACCTCACTGGACGACGGGGATCGTGGCGGCCCCGCGAGGGAGCGGATGCTAGCCCGGTTCGCCCGGGACGCGACCCCGGGCGCACCCGGGGCGGCCGAGTGGAACCGGCCCTCCCTCAGGCGCAGCCTGCCGTCCTGGCGTACGCTTCTCTCCTACGCCATGTCCCTCCCCCCCGCGCCCCCCACATCCGTCCCCACGAGTCGCCGGCCCCTCGCTCCCGTGGTTGCGGGCGTTGCGGTCGCCCTCGCGATCGCGGGGGGCTTCACGCCCACGAGTCGCGCAGCCGATCCGGAGCCGAAGCCCATGCCCGCCCCCGCGAAGCCCGCACCCGCCGTCGCGACGATCCCCGCAAAGCCCGCGATCGACCTCGCGGTGCCGAAGGTCGTCCGCACGGCCACGTTCGCGCTCGGGTGATTCTGGGGGCCCGACTCCCGGTTCGGGAGTCTCGAGGGGGTGGTGCGCACGCGCGTGGGCTACGCCGGCGGCGCCAAGAAGGAGCCGACGTACCGCAGCCTCGGCGACCACACGGAGTCGTTCCAGGTCGACTACGACCCGAGCAAGATCACGTACGGGCAGCTCCTCGCGATGTTCTGGGACGGCCACGAGCCCACGGACGCGGCGTACTCGAAGCAGTACGCCGCAGTCCTCTTCGTGGCCGACGACGAGCAGGAGGCGGCGGCGCGCGCGTCGCTCGCGGCCGAGCAGAAGGAGCACACGAAGCCGATCCGGACGCCGATCGTCCGCAGCTTCGTCTTCTGGCCCGCCGAGGACTACCACCAGAAGTACTCCCTGCGGGGCGACGCGCTGATCGCCACCGAGCTGAAGGCGATCTACCCGAACCCCGTCGACTTCCGCGAGTCGACGGCCGCCGCGCGCCTCAACGGCTACCTCGGCGGTGACGGAAGCCTGAAGCAGCTCGACCTCGAGATCGGTTCGTTGGGCCTGTCCGAGGGGGCGGCGAGGCGCCTGCGCGACCGCGTGAAGGCCCACGGAGGCGGTGGCGCATCCTGTCCCGTGCGATGATCCCGGGGGCGCGGGGGGTCGTCCCTCGCGCGGACCGGACGATGCCGCTCGCGGCGCGCCCCGGCGGGAGGAAGCTCAGGTGCGTCGTCCGGTGCGGTGGATCCTCGGAGTCCTGCTCGCGGTCCTCGCGTTGGCAGCGCTGGGCGTGTGGCGCGCGCACTCCATCGCGGACGCGACCATCGCGCGACACCTCGCCACGTACCGGAGGGCAATTGCCCGCATCCGATCGACTCCGCGCTCCCGGCCCGCGTTGCTCCAGACGGAGGAGCCCGGCGACGCGGCCGTGCTGGTGGATGCCTTTCACGCCGACCTGTCCTCGATCCCGCGGGCGGACCTCGAGGAGATCGAGGAGTGGGACACCGACCGCTCGAGACCGCGCGATCCCGTACGCGAGCAGGCCGTGCTCTCTCGGGCGAAGACTTCCATGGACGCACTGGACGGCATCTGGCGCCGCGGGTTCGTCGGGCCGCCGCCCTCGGGGCTCGGCGGAACAGCCCTCGCGGGTGGGGCCGAGATCCCGCGACTGCACGAAGTGGGGAGGGGGCTCGCCGCTGCGATCCGCCTTGCTCGCGTGTCGGGGCGCGTCGAAGAGGCGCTGCGCCTGGCCGGGGATCTGCTCCTCGTCGGCCAGGACGCGGCGCGTCAGGGGACGCTCGCAGGTGCGCTCGTCGGATGCGGGATCGAGAGCATCGGGGCGCGGGCCCTCGAGAATGCCCTCCGAGACACCCCCGTGGGTCCGGAAGCGCTCGAGCGGCTGGCAGACCGGCTGAGGGCCTTGCGGGGGACTCGCCCGTCGATCGCTCCGGCGTGGAGCCTGGAGCGGACCCAGCTCGAGGGCGCGCTGAGCGAGGATGCTCTGTTCGACACCCTGCAGCGTGACGGGTCCCTCGATCGCGGATCGCTCAGGACCTGGAAGTCGCTCTACTCGATGCGCATCGGTCGCTCGAGCGCCC
>JAYTCP010000350.1:0-1689 GCA_043736435.1 Planctomycetia bacterium
TAGGCCGACGGACGGGCGCGACCGCTGCGGCCCGGGCTTCGCCGCGGGCGAGGGCCGCCCAAGCGCGGCCCTGGCCCGCCCTCCTCCTCGGCGCAGCGCCTCGTCGTCGGGCCGCTCCTCAACGTATCGCGGTGCAAGATACGCCCTCGTCGCGGCTGCTCGCGCGGGCCGGAGCGGGGCGCGCCCGATCGCGTGCGTGTCGACCCCTCCGCGAGTCCATCCGGAGCTGGCCTGGCGGGCGGACGGTCATCCATTCGGACTCGCCCGCGTTCGGTCCCGGCCACGCAGCCCGGGCCGCAGCGGGCGCGCCCGTACGTCCGCCTGTGGCACCCGGCCTCTGGGGCGGGGGACAGGGGGTTCCCCCTGTCTCCCGTCCCGGTAGGCTTAGCGCCCCATGCCGCCCACTCCGCTGCGCCGCGCACTCCTTTCCGTCCACGACAAGACGGGCCTCGTCGACTTCGCCCAGGCGCTCGCCGCGCGCGGGGTCGTGCTGCTCTCGACGGGTGGCACCGCGAAGGCCCTGAGGGCGGCCGGGCTGGCCGTGAGGGACGTCGCGGAGGAGACCGGCTTCCCCGAGATGCTCGACGGGCGCGTGAAGACGCTCCACCCGCGGATCCACGGGGCCCTCCTCGGCCTGCGCGACGACGAGCGCCACACCGCGGCCATGGCGGAGCACGGGATCGGCACGATCGACCTGGTGGTGGTGAACCTCTACCCGTTCGAGGCCACCGTGCGGCGCCCCGACGTCTCCCTCGAGGCCGCGATCGAGCAGATCGACATCGGCGGCCCCGCCATGATCCGGAGCGCCTCGAAGAACCACCGCAGCGTGGGCGTCGTGACCGACCCCTCGCAGTACGCGGCGGTGCTCGAGGACCTCCGCGCGAACGACGGGGCGCTCTCCGAGGAGCTCAAGGCGTCGCTGGCCCGCGTCGCGTTCGCGCGCACGGCGGCCTACGACGCGGCGATCCACCAGTTCCTCTCGACGCGGGCGGGCGAGCCGCTGCCCCTGACCTTCGGCGGGGCGTGGCGCACCCACGCGCTGCGCTACGGGGAGAACCCGCACCAGGCCGCGGCGCTCTACGCCGACCCGCGCGCGCCCCAGGGCTCGCTCGCGCGCGCGCAGGTGCGCGGCGGCAAGGAGCTCTCCTTCAACAACTACCTCGACGCCGACGCGGCCTGGGGCCTCGCGCGCGAGCTCGAGCAGCCCGCCGCCGTCATCGTCAAGCACACGAACCCGTGCGGCGTGGCCACGGCTGCGACGTCGACCGCGGCGTTCCACCTGGCCCTCGAGGCCGACCCGCGCAGCGCGTTCGGCGGCATCGTGGCCTTCAACCGGCCGTTCGACCTCGCGCTCGCGGAGCGGCTCGCGAGCGGCGACCTCTTCCTCGAGGTCGTGGTCGCGCCCGGGGTGGCCGGCGAGGCGGTCGAGCGCCTGCGCGACGGCCCGCGGTGGGGCAAGAGCTGCCGCATCCTCGACACGGACACCCTGCGCCCCGTGCCGTTCGGGCTCGACGTGCGGGCCATCGACGGCGGCCTCCTCCTCCAGGAGCGCGACTCGGCGCTGCTCGACCCGAAGGGCGTGCACGTCGCGACGAAGCGGGCGCCGGGCGAGGCCGAGCTCGCGGCGCTCTTCTTCGCGTACGGGGTCGTCAAGCACGTCCGCAGCAACGCGATCGTCCTGTCGAACGG
>JAYTCP010000351.1:0-4721 GCA_043736435.1 Planctomycetia bacterium
CGCCGCCTCCGACGGGCTCAGTTCTTCCCCTCGGTCACGCCGGGCCTGGAATCGGTGCGAAACGGTGACGCGGGCAGGCCCGCCGAGTTCGTCAGCGGCGCCGCCTCGGGCGCATCGGCCCACGCGTAGCGCACCTGCGAGGGATGCGGGATCCTCGGGCAGGTGAGGATCACCTTGTCGCCGTCGATCCTCGCGCGCGCGGGCAGGAACGCGCCCTTCAGGCTCGCCACGGCGAAGCCCTCGGGATCGCGGCCATCGGAGGTGGAGAGGCCCAATCCCACGTGGTCGAACGTGAGCACGATCTGGCCGCCCTCGGTCGTCAGCCCCTTGAGGATCGGCCCCGAGCAGAGGACGTTCACGCGGCCGTAGTCCTTCGCGAGGGCCCAGAGCGCGAGGCGACGCCCGACCTCCTGCTTGTTCTTCGGGTGGATGTCGGCGGGCTCCCCGATGTCGATCAGCACCGCCATCCCGGTGAACGGCGTCCTCTGCATCGTGAGCAGCTGTGCGTCGCGCAGCTCCGCCCACGGGCTGTCGCCCCCCGAGGGTGCGACCCTGCCGAAGTTCGCGAGCTGACAGAAGTAGAAGGGCAGCTCGTCGCGGCCCCACGCCGCCCGCCAGGACGCGATCAGCGTGGGGAACAGCGTGCGGTACTGATCGGCCCGTCCCGCGTTGCTCTCGCCCTGGTACCAGAGGAAGCCGCGCAGCGAGAGGCCCGCGAGCGGAGCCACCATCCCGTTCCAGAGAGAGCCCGGGAACTGGAGGCCCGCGCGCGGGTCCGCGACGGGCGGGGGCTCGGGGGGTGGAGTCCTGCCCGCGCGGCGATCCGACTCGGCCTCCTCCTCCCACCTCTTGCGCGCCTTGCGCCACTTCGCCTCCGCGGCGGCCCGGTCGTAGCCGACGGCGGTCTTCTGTGCCCTCTCCCACAGGGGCGCGAGGAGCGGCTCCTTCGCCACGGCCTCGGCGGGGGTCCAGGCCTCCGCGACCGTGCCGCCCACGCTCGACACGACGAGCCCCACGGGCACGGCAAGCGTCTTGTGGACGTCGCGGCCGAAGAACCACGCGACGGCGGAGAAGGCCTTCACCGTCGTGGGGCTCGCCACGACCCACGCGCCGCGGACGTCGGACTCGGGCTCGGCGGCGGGCCTCGTCCTCGTGGTGAACAAACGGATCGAGGGGAAGATCGCGGACGAGGCCTCCTCGTCCGCGTCGCGCACGCCGCCCACGGTCATCGCCATGTTCGACTGGCCCGAGGCGAGCCACACCTCCCCCACGAGCACGTCGTTCGCGACGGCGCGCGTGCGCCCCTCGGCGACCAGCTCGTGGGGCCCGCCCGCGGGGATCGCCTCGAGCGTTGCCACGAAGCGGCCCGACGCGTCGGCCGTGGCCTTCGCCGTCTTGCCGGCCAGCGTGACCGTCACCTCGTCGCCCGGCTCGGTGAAGCCCCACACGGGCAGAGGTCGATCCCGCTGGAGCACGGCGTGGTCGGAGAAGACGGCCGCGAGGCGCAGCTCGACCTTGTCGGGGGCCGCGTCCGCACGGCCGCCCACCGCGCAGAGCACGACCGCCAGGACCGAAGACCGGGTACGCATAGGCCCGATCGTAGCGAGCGGGCCGCCCCGGTACGAGGGCGGCCCGCGGGAACGGGATCGCCCAGCCCCGATCCGGTCAGCGCCGGACGGGGACCTGGATCTCCGAGAAGCGCCGGCCGTTCGGGACCATGGGGCTGTTGTAGCCCAGGCGACGCCACGGACCTGCCTGCACGAGCCCCTCGGCCCTCATCCGGGCCTCGATGGCCGCTCTCGCCATGCGCAGCGTGTCGCCCGTCGGCTCCCCGCGGATGCCGAGGCTCAGCACGGTCACCGGCGGGAGGTCGAGCACCTCCACCGCGCCCTCGCGCCCGGCGCGCCCGAGCTCGGCGGAGCCGTACAGGAAGGCCATGTCCATGGCGTCCATGCCCTCGTCCATGGTCATCTCGACGGGCGCGGTCATCTCGACCTTGTTGCGGTTGATGTGGCCGAAGAGCGTCATGAACGAGCCGCCGCCCTGCGCGCGCGCGGCGCGGTAGCGCGGGTACTCCTTGAGCACCACGCGGTCGACGGGGCCCGGCTTCGGGAAGCCGGCGGGCATGGGAGCCTCGATCTGCGGTAGGAAGTGGGCGTCCTCGAGCATCCGGTCGAACGCCCTCCGGAGCGCCCAGGCGCGCGCAGGACCGTCGGCGGTCGTCGAGCCCAATGCCGCCGTGAGGGAAGCGCGCGCCATCGGACCCGCGCCCGCCTCGGGCATCGCGACGACGATCTTCGCTGCGTTCTCGTACTCGGCGACGCACCCGGCCACGTTGCCGGCGTTGAACATCGGCACGCCGCGCTCGATCGCGGCCGACACCACCGCGGCCGGCGACGCGTGCGTGACCGCGGACGCCGGCACGGCGGCCGTCGCCGGAGCCGGCGGCAGGAGCACGGCGTCGATCACGTGGATCACGCCGTTCGAGCAGAGGATGTCCGCCTTCACGACGGTGGCGTCGCCGACGCGGAGGCCGAACGGCACGGCCGTCCCCGCGAGGGTCGTGGCCTGGCCCACGGGCAGCAGGTCCTTCGAGAGGACGCGCCCCGCCACGACGTGGTGCGTCAGGACCCGCTCGAGCGTCTCGAGGCCCGCCGGGGCGAGCAGCGACTCGACGGTGCCCGCGGGCAGCTTGCGGAACGCCTCGTCCGTCGGCGCGAACACCGTGAACGGGCCCGGGCCCTCGAGCGCGCCGACGAGGCCGGCCGCGCCGATGGCCGCCTCGAGGGTCCGAAAGCTCCCCGCCGCATGGGCGGTGGCGAGGATCGATCGCGGCCCCTCGGCGGCGTGCGGGGCTCCCGCGCGGACGGGGGCGGCGGAGAGGAGAAGGAGGGAAGCGGCCGAAGCCGCGAGGAGCGTGGTGGAGGTGTTCATGGCCGCGAAGGTAGCCGGATCAGACGGCTGTTCCGGCCGAATTCGCCCGACAATCGGTCGGTTTCGGCCGATTCCGGGCGAATTCGGGCGATTCCGTGGCGATCCGACGGCGGATCCTGGGGGCGGCGGGGCTGGCGGTGCGCCGGTTTCCGCTCCTCGTGGCCGACGAGATGGCCGACGACTTTCGCGCGCTCTGCCTGGGACCGTCCGGCTGTCGATCCACGGCGGATCGACGATCGACCTGCCCCGAGGACGGTAGCCCCGGGCGCCCGCCCTCTCGCTTCAGCCCCTCTTCCGCCCCAGCACCGCCACGGCGACGCCGAGGAGCGACACGGCGCCGCCCACCCATTCGAGCGGGCTGATCGAGAACGTGAATGCGTCGGGGCGCACGTTCGACAGCACCCACTTCCCGGCGGTCGTCAGCGGCGGGTTCAGGAAGATCGTGAGCCCCACCGTGCTCGCCGGCAGGTACTTGAGCAGCCACGTCCAGAGGGCGAAGCCGCCGATCGTGGCGAACAGCGCGAGGTAGGCGAGCAGCAGCACCCCCGTCGTGCCGAGCGCCGCCATCTGCGGGCCCCCGTGGAACGGCAGCACGAACAGCATGGGGATGCCGCCCACGACCAGCGCCAGGTACGTCCACAGCACCGGCGAGTGCGTGCGCGTCATCGGCTTGCTCAGCGCCGTGTGGAGCGACCACGCGAGCGGCGCCAGCGCGAGGATGACCACCGGCAGCGCCAGCACCGCGCCCGCGGGTGCCTTCGCCGTCGCGATCAGGGCGACGCCCCCGAGCCCGAGCACGAGGCCCACGCCCTTGCGCCAGGTGAGCCTCTCGCCCAGCGCGACGACGCCGAGGATGAGGAGATAGAGCGGCGACAGGGTGGTCAGGAGCGAGGCGATGGGCCCCGCCACGTGGTGCTCCATCCCGTAGTAGAGCGCCGCGTTGTAGACGGGCACGGCGAGCGCGCCGCACAGGAGGAGGCGCCCCGGGTGCGCCCGCACGATCGCGAGCGACTCGCGCCGCTTCACCCCGAAGCACCACGCGGCGCACAGCACGGTCACGGGGGCGAATCGCGCGACGGTGAGGCCGAGCCAGTCGAAGGGCGCGGTTCCCGACTTCGGCGCGAGGAGGACCTCGAACGCGAGGAACGTGTGGCTCCACACGAGGAACAGCGCGAGCGTGGCCGCCGCGATCACGACCCCCGAGGGCGCGCGATGCGCGACGACGGCGGCACCGCCCGGGTGCGGGGCCGGGTGCGTAGCGGGCATGGGCGTGGGCGACGGGGAGGGAGAGGTCACGGGAGAGGGTCAGGGGGGCGCGGGGGCAGGGAGAGGATGCCCGCGTCGGAACGGCGCGCCGCGATCCGCGCCGGCGCGCGGGCCGGGTCCACCCCCCCGCGCCCCCGGAAGATCCCCCCCACGCGCGCTACCATCGCTCCCGTGCACGCGCCGCCCCCGCCCCCCACCGCCATCGACGTCGAACCGCTCCTCGACGTGCTCGGGTCGTGCGAGCGCATCGTCGCGCTCACGGGCGCCGGGTGCAGCACCGACTCGGGGATCCCGGACTACCGCGACGACGCCGGGGCGTGGAAGCGCAAGCCGCCCGTGGTCCTGGCCGACTTCGTGGGACGTGAGGACGCGCGGCGACGGTACTGGGCCCGGAGCCTCGTGGGCTGGCCGTTCTTCGCGCGCGCGCGCCCGAACGCCGCGCACGCGGCGCTCGCGCGTCTCGAGGCCGCGGGGCGGGTGACGCACCTCCTCACGCAGAACGTCGACGGCCTCCACCAGCG
>JAYTCP010000352.1:0-4817 GCA_043736435.1 Planctomycetia bacterium
CTCGCTCCTGCGCCGCCGCCGGCGGGGTCCCCCCTCGAGGCCCTGCGGATCCGCATGCCGCCGTCGACCTCCGCACGCTCCCCCGGCAGCGCCACGCCCGGATCGAGCGCGTACCCCTGGAGCAGCCAGCGGTCGGTCGGAGCGTCGCGACGCTCGCGCTCGGCCTGGCCGGGGATCCACACGAGCCGCCACACGACGACGGACGGCCCCATGCCCGGCGGACGCACGAGGTAGGAGAACGGCGTCGCACGCACGTCCACGGTGGGCGAGGGCGGGAGCTCCAGGGACTGACCCTCGCCCTCCTGCTGCCGAGCGTCGCCGGACAGGGGCGGCGCGGGACGCGCGCCAGCGGCGGGTGACGGGGGCGACGGGGGCGGCGGAGCTCCGGGTGCCTGGGCCGCAGGCCCATAGGGGGCAAGGCGGTCCGCGCCGCCGGCTGCCTCCTTGCTCTTCTCCCCGTCGCGCGCTGGCTCCGGCGGCCCCGCCACCTGCGCCTCGGCGACGGTCTGGGCCGCGCCGCGCTGCTGGGTGCGTCGCACGAAGTCGTCGAGATACGCCGTGTTCTTGAGCTCCTGCTGCGCGACCTGGACCTCCTCGAGCAGCTTGCCGACCTCCTCGTTCGCCGCCACCGTCTCGACGGGGACCGGCCGGGGGATCGCCGAGCGCAGCTCCGCCGAGGTCGGCGCGGCCGTGAGCCGCCCCCGCAGCGCGGGCCCGTAGGTCGCGACGAAGGCGCTCCGCCAGGTGCCGTCGGGGCCGAACGTCTCGGGTCCCGACATCACGCCGCGGGAGAAGGCCCACTGGAACCAGCCGAGGACCCGTCGGTCGTCCGGAGGACGGCGCAGGGGGCTCTCGAGGAAGGCGGGCCCGTTGCTCGCCCAGACGCCCTCGGGCTGGTAGCGGTCCTGCCAGTGGTAGTAGGGCCGCGCGTCCTCGCGTGCCCGCAGCTGCTCGAGGGACCGCGCCTGGTCGGCGGCGAAGCGCTGGGCCGCGGCGAAGGCCTGGGCCCCCGCGTCGCGGAGCCGGGCGCGGTGCTCGCGTTCGACGCTGCGGTACGCAAGGCCCGCGAGCGCCGCCGCGGGCACGGAGAGCAGCAGCCCGAACAGGAGGAGAGGGCCGCGCAGCCTCATTCCGGGCCCCAGCGATAGCCCCGCCCGCGGACCGTGAGGATCAGCTCGGGGTTCGCCGGGTCCTTCTCGATCTTCTTGCGCAGGGCCGCGAGGGTGTTGTCCACCGTCCGGGTCTCGACCGTCGCGCACTTGTACTCCCACACCTGGAGCAGGAACTCGTCGCGCGTGACGACGTTCCCCTTGCGCATGCGGAGGTGCCGCACGATCTGCCCCTCGCGCGGGGTCAGCGGGATGTCCTCGCCGTCGCGGCGCGCGAGGAGGCGGCCCAGGTCGAAGACGAGCCCGCATGCCTCGAACGTCTCGCCATCGCCCCGGTCGAGCCGCGCGCGGCGCACCTGGGCCCCCACGCGGGCGATCACCTCGGCGAGCGCGAACGGCTTCGGCACGTAGTCGTCCGCGCCGAGGTCGAGCCCTTTCACGCGGTCGGCCTCGGCGCCCTTCGCCGTCAGCAGGATCGTGGGGAGGCGGTTGCCCTCCTCCCGCAGGCGCCGGATCACCTCGAAGCCCGACATCTCCGGGAGCATCACGTCGAGCAGGAGAACGTCGAACTTGCCCTTGCGGGCGGCCTCGAATCCCGCTTTCCCGTCGGACGCGGTCTCGCACTCGTACCCCTGGAACCGGAGCGCGTCGGCGAGGCCCCGCGCGAGCGGGGCCTCGTCCTCCACGATCAGGATGCGCGGGGCGTGCATGGCGACAGGCTACTTGCCCCCGGCCACGGCCGCGTCGATCACGAGGACGTTGCGTCCGGCGAGCTTGAGGAGCACGTCGCCCTCCTGGGCGAGGCGGGCGTTCTCGTCGGCGCTCGTGCCGGCGAGGAGCTCGAAGAAGCGGGGCGTCCAGCGGGTGACGGTCTCGTCCACCTTCGTGGTGTCCGCGACCTCGGCGTCGACCCACGGCGCCCGGTTCGCCACGTTCGCGCGCTTGTAGAACGCACGGTTCCCGACCTGGCGCAGTCCGCCGGCCACCTGGGCCTCCTCCACGTCGCGGCGGTTGCCCGAGGCCTTCAGCAGCTTCGGCGCTTCGGCGGCGCCCGTGGCAGGCGCGCCCGGGGTCGTCGGCGGCGACGGGGCCTTGTCGGCGCCGCGACGGCCCTCCTGGTTGCTGCCCCCGGCGAACCCACCGGCGTCGGCCGACTCGGCGTCCTTCTTCGCCTCGGAGAGCTCGCGCCGCGCGCGAAGGCGGTTGTCGTCGAGCCGACCGTGGTCGGCGGTCTCGTCGGCGAGGAACGAGGTGTACTCGGTCATGATCCCGAACTTCGTCGACAGACGGACGATCTCGTCCACGAGCTCCTTGTCCTGGCGGCCCGCGAGCCGGATCGCGTCGATCAGCTCGGCGATCCGCCGCACGGCCCAGACGCGCGCGGCGAAGTCGTCGCGCAGCCCCTGGCCCTCGGCGCCGGCGGAGAGCTTGTAGTGGAACTCCCGTCCCTCCTGGCCGTCCTTGCCGACGACCACGACGTCCACGGGCCCGCTCTTCTTGTAGCGTCCCGCGATCACGACCTGGCCGCCCCGGAAGAGGTCCGGCGTCACCGTGGGCAGGACCTCGGTGGCGCCCAGCGCCGAGAAGTCCACCTTCACGTCGGCCAGGACGGGGTAGCGGATCTTCTCGTACAGCGAGGCGACCTTGCGCTCGACGTCCTCGTTCGGGCGCACGTAGGTGGGCGCGCCGTGGTTGCCCAGTGCGATCTTGTCGAGCAGGCCGGGGTTCACGTCGACGCCGACGCCGAACGCGAAGATGCGGACACGGCCCTCCTTGTTGGCCGCGGCGACGCGCGCCACGATCTCGTCCGGGTTCTGGATTCCCATGGTCGGGCGGCCGTCGGTCAGGAAGAGGATCACGCGCGGGAGGCCCGGCTTGCTGGGCGCCGCGAGCGCCGCATCGAGGGCACCGGAGATGTTCGTGCCCCCGGTGGCCTTCAGGCCCTCGACGAACTCCATCGCCTCCTTGCGCGTCTCGGCCGTCAGCGGCTTCCCCGTGTCCCACATCGGGACGACGCCCGAGTGGTACGTGATCACGTTGAAGACGTCGCCGTCGTTGAGCCCGCCGAGCACCTGGCGCAGGGCGGCCTTCGTCTGCTCGAGCTTGACGCCCGCCATGGAGCCGGAGACGTCCACGCACAGGGTGAGGTCCTTCGGCTTCGCGGCCGAGGTGGCCCCGTCCGGGAGCGTCGGCGAGGCGAGGAAGAGGAAGTACCCGCGGTCCTCCCCGCGCGGCCAGTGCGTGAGCAGCGTGCCCCCCACCTCGGCGCCGGTCTCGCCCCAGTAGAGGAGGAAGTCGGTCTCGGGCCGGATCTCGCGGGCCTGGAAGACGACCTTCGCGCGCTTCGCATCGGGGCGGGAGACGATCACGTCGTGGCTGGGCGAGTAGATGGAGCCCACGCCCGTCTGCGAGCGGATCTCGACCTGGACGCGCACGTCGCGCAGCGGCTTCGCGGAGAACTTCTCCGTGTTGAGCGGGTAGAGCAGCTCGATCGTCTCGCCGTCCCTCGGCAAGAGGTGGTCGTACTCGAGCACGAGCTGGCGCGAGCCTCCGGGGGGGATCGGGAAGATCGACGCGCGGAAGAAGTCGCGACCGACGTACTCGACGAGCGCCGGGTCCTTCTGCCGGCGCACGATCTCGTCGTAGATCCGGCGCGCCTCCTCGGCCCGCAGCAGGCGGCCCTCGAGGCCCTTGCCGTCCACCATCAGCGTGACCGACGACATCATGGCGCCCGAGGGCAGCGGAAAGATGTACTCCGACTCGAGGGGGAACGGGGCGAGGTTCGTGAACTCCTGGTCGATGCGGACGTGGGCCTTCTGGCCCTCGACGACCACGTCCACCCGGTGGTACGTGACGGCCCAGTCGCCGCGGACGCGCCGCTCGGGGCGCGTGGGGACGAGGAAGCCGTCGGCGTTCGCGGCGGGCGCGAGCCCGAGCAGCGACGCGACGAAGGTGAGCAGCAGGGCGAGGGCGGCGAGGGGTGCGCGCATGGCAGTCTCCGATCGGAAGGCTTCGTACCCCGTCGGACAGGATCCCCCGGTAAAAGTTCTGTCCAAGGCAACGCATGCGAGGAACAGGAGGGCCGGTCCCCCGGTCTGCGGCTTGCGGCTTCGCACCCCAGGGTCCGTCGCCTAGCGGACGGCGGCGTTCCCTCGCGGCGCCGCGCACCGGACCCGTTGCACGGAGGCCGGGGCCTCTGCGGGGCTACGCGCGCTCGAAGGGGAGGCGCAGTCGGCGGATCTCGATGTTGGCCTCGCGGTCGGTCATGCCGGCCACGTAGTCGCACACGGCCCTCGGGACACCGACCTCGTCGGCCCAGACCTTCCAGGGACGGTCGAGCATCGCGGGCTCTTCGACGTAGGCCATGAAGATCTCGGTCAGGAACGCGTGCGCCCGCCGTGCGGCGCGGAGCAGCCGCGGATGTCGATAGAAGCGCTCGTGGAGGAGTCGTCCGAGCTCGCGCTGCGTGCGCCCGAGGGCGTCCGAGTACGCGACCAGCAGGTGAGGGTGGGCACGCACCGCCTCGACCGAGTCGAGCTTCGCCGCGGAGATGCGCGCCGAGGTGGCCGCGAGCAGGTCGGACACGCACGTGTCGATCACGCGCTTCACCGCGGTCGAGACCTGGAGCGCCCGGGGCAGGTCCTTGGCCTCGGCGACCACGCGATCCCACGTGTCCCGCCAGAGGGCGGCGGCACGCATCTCCTCGGG
>JAYTCP010000353.1:0-8815 GCA_043736435.1 Planctomycetia bacterium
GCGCTCGGCTCCTCGGCGTCGGTGCCCCGACGGCTCGCCACGCGCGTGGCCGCGCCGTCCCGGACGGTGATCCGGTCGACCTGGGGAACGAAGTAGCGCGCGGCGAACGCGGCCTCCGGGTCCTTCGCGTTCGCGATCCACTCCTTCTCGTCGGCCCAGACCTCCTCGACGAAGTCCGCGGCCGACGTGCGCTCGCTCCGGAACGCCGCCTCGACCCTCGCGAGCGTGGGCGCCCTGGGGTTGGGCGGCGAGCCCTCCGGCGCCTCGAGGACCCGTTCCGCGAACGCCCGGTAGGCCCGCGACGTCTCGGGCGACGCGGCAGCGAGGGACGCCGCGAGGTAGGCGCGCGCCGCCAGGGTGCGGGACCCGCGACCGGCGCCGGACGGAAGGTTCGGATCGACGATCGCGTGCCCGAGAACCTCGAGCAGGGCAGGGTCGTCGTGGCCCGCGTCGAACATCATGCCGACCACGGTCTTGACGGCCGCGACGCGCTCGTCGGCGGAGAGAGGCAGGACCGTCGTCCCCTCGGGCGTGCGCGTCCGCGCGAGGAACGCGGAGAACCCGACCCCCGGTCGGGCCTCATCGGCCCGAAAGCCCTCAGCGTCCTCCACCAGGAGTGGGAGCCGGATCGCCCCGCCCTCGCGGCGGCTCTCGATGTACTCGAGCACGGCGATCTGGATGCGCAGTCGCCCGAAGTGCCCGTCGGTCTTGGCTTCGAGGGCCTTGCGCAGGAGCGGTAGTCCCTCCTCGGCCTGGCCGGCGTGGACGAGGTAGGTGCCGAGGTTCGCGAGCGACTCGTAGCGCGTGGGGGCCAGCTCGAGGGCCTTGCGCCCGGCGGCGATGGCTTCCTCCGCGCGACCGAGCCGGTCGTACGCGACGCCGAGATCGTCGAGCAGCGGGAGCTGGGTGCGCACCTCGGCGGGGCTCGAGTGGCGCGTGGCGGGGCCGGCCTCCTGCGAGGTGGCCAGCGCGAGCTTCAACCGGCGGTCCTCCGCGCGCCACGCCAGCCACTCGGGCGAGTGCCGCACGAACTTCCCCGAGATCGCGGAGACGACGTCGGGGAAGCGCTCGCGCTCCATCGGCGCCGCTTCGCTGTCGTTGCCGCACGCGCGCGCCGGAGGAGCGCACAGGCCGAACGCGGCTCCCACGAGGACGGTGGCCAGCGCTACTCCGGAGCGGACGGACCCATGCCCCATGGTGACCTCCCCGGGCCGTCGGGGAGCGGGCGGGGCCCGCGGGACCCCGCGGGACCCGTCGCGACTGGGAGGGCCAACGGGGCTCGGGGCGGTCGGGTTTGAGGAATCTCGGGGGCGGCGGGGGCTCGCCCCGCACGGGCGCCGTGACGGCCGGCCTTCGGCACCGCGCGGGCAGACCCGACGAGACACCCTGCAGCACCTGATCGGGACGAGCGGCGGCAGACACGCGAGTCGAGGGGGATCAGCGCGACGTGGCGGGGGTCCGCGGACGGTGGGTGGGCACGATGCGGTAGGTGCACCGGCGGGCGCCCGCGAGCAGGTGCTCCTCGCGCGTCACCGCGACCGCCGGCCCGAGCACCTGCCGGAAGAGCGCGAGCGCGCCGTCGCAGAGCCCGGTGCACGCGGTGGCCGCGCGAGGGCGCCGACTCCGAGGCCGGGGGCCCTGGATTTCGACAGAGCGCTCTTGTCAAACCCAACGGGGAGGGATAGAACGTAGACGCTGTCTAAAGATGGAGGAGGTCCCATGCCGGTCAAGCATCTCGATCACCTCAACATGTCGGTCCGCAACGTCGCGGAGAGCGCCGCGTGGTACGGGCGCGTCTTCGGATTCAAGACGGTCGAGTCGGGCGTGTCCGAGGGACGCCCCTGGGCCATCCTGCGCAGCGGGGAGGCGCTCCTGTGCCAGTACGAGCATCCCGAGCGCGGAGTGCCCGATCCCGAGGTGCACGGCCACCACGGCCTCTCGCACTTCGCCCTGCGCATCACCGATCGAGCGGAGTGGGAGGCGACGCTCGCTCGGGAGGGGGTCCCCGTCGAGTACGGGGGCGCCGTCCGCTGGCCGCACTCGACCGCGTGGTACGTCCTCGACCCCACGGGGAACGAGATCGAGGTCGCGGCGTGGAACGAGGACCGGATCCGGTTCTGAGGCGGGTCGCCGCATCCCTGCCGTCGCGTGCCGAACGCCGGCCTTGGGTGGGCCCATTCCCCTCAGCGCGCGCGGCGCATCCGGACGTCGATCGTCATCTCCACGAGGTCGCCCACGTCGATGCCGTCGCGGCGGGCCTCCTCGAAGCCGGGGGAGCGCACCGTGACGTCGTAGCGGTGGCCGGACGGCACGCTGAGGCGGACGGAGAGGAGAGGATCGGACGACGTGGCGGTCTGGCCCACGTGGCCGGGCGCCGGCGTTCCCTCGAGTCGCGCGCCGTACTCCACCGGGCGCACGTCGACAGGCTGTCCGGACGCGGCGTCCAGGAAGCGGAGGACGAGGGCGCACAAGGTCTCCGCGACGATCCGGACGTCGCGCCGTCCGACTTCGAGGTCGTTGAGGCCCCCGCGGTAGCTCCTGCGCGATCCCGGGGGCCCGCCCTGGTCGTCGGGCGCATCGACCCAGATCGACACGGTGCCCAGCCCCAGGTCGGTGAACTCGAAGCGCCCCGCGGAATCCGTCCGCGTGCGAGGAGAGTGGCTCTGGCCCAGGGCGACGACGAGGGGCAGGTCCTGCACCGGCTCGCCTCGGGTGTCCAAGACGACGCCGGAGAGGGTTCCCCCGCGCCGGAAGACCACGTCGCCCACCTCGGTACGGTCGACGTCCGCCGCCGCCATCGGAAGGGTGCGTCGCGGGAAGCCCGGGGCTTCGACGACCAGTTCGAACGCACCCCGTGGCGCGTGCTGGGGCGTCAGGAATCGACCTGCGGCATCCACGGGGGTGGGCCACGTCGTCTCCGATCCGTACCAGAGCTGGACCGTCGCGCCGGAGATCGGTCGCGCGCCCTCGTCCAGCACACGGCCCGAGATCGCGCGCGCCGCCTCGACCTCGAGGTCGACCCCCCGGCTCTCGTCGTACTCGTCGAACTTCACCACGCGGATGGCCTCGAGGCTCGACTCCGCGATCGTCGCGAGGCCGAAGCCCTGCGAAGCGAGCCCGCGGTCGATCGCGAACTCGAAGGATCCATCGGCGGCCGTCTTGGACTCGCGGGTCGACCAGACAGTCCGGGATGGAGTCCCCGACCACGCGCGCAATTCCACGCTTGCACCCACGAGCGGCACGCCGGAGGAACTGAGCACGCGCCCGTGGATGCGCAGCCGCGGCTCGGGATTCGAAGGGGGCGCGGGGGGCAGCACCGCCGGCTCAACGTCGGGAGCGGCTTCGGCCTTCGGCCGCTTCGGAGCCGGGGCCGGTCGGAGCGCCGGAGGCGGCCCTTCGGCGGATACGGGGTCCGCGGCGGCTGCCGGCTCCTTCGGTCCTCCCGGAGCGCGCGCGGCGCCCTGGAGCCGCAGTAGGGCCAGCCCGATCAAGACGAGCGCCCCGAGGGACAGCAACCACGTGCGCCTGGGGCCGATCCGCACAGGACGAGCATACCGGGCCGTGGAAACGGCCGCTGCGAGGACGGTGTCTCCGGAGCCTCCGCGGCGGGGCGTGCCCGGTGGGCCTGCCGCCGGCATCCAAGCAACGCGGCCGCTCCGCCGCCTCCGCACCGTGTTCCCGAGGACGAACTCCCATGAAATGGACCGGCATCTACCTCGTGGGCTACATCCTGCTCATCGCGGGTCTCAGCGTCGCCCTATGGAAATGGGGCGTGTTCGAGCAGCTCGGGACCACGTGGACCTTGGTCTGCGGTCTCGTCGTGGCGGGCATCGGCGTGATGCTGGCGGTCGCCAACAGCGGACGCAAGGAGACGATCGAGATCGACACCGACTGACGCGATCCCGGCCTTCCCGGGCGACCCCGGGGCGGTCGGGCGGTCGGGTGCTCGACCGTCAGCTGCGGTAGACGTCGGGTCGGCGATCGCGGAAGACGTCGTTCCCGGACGGGAGCCTCTTGTCCCGGGCGCTCGCCGGGTCGATGGTGGCCTCGATCCATGCCGGCGCGTCCAAGGGAGCCTGCGCGACCCGCTCGCCACCGGGTGTCACGATGACGCTGCGTCCGGTGAACGTGAGGGAGGGGCGCGGGGGGCGGTGCTCCGTGCCGATCCGGTTCGCGGTCACGGTGAACACGCGATTCTCGAGCGCCCTCGTCACCATGGCAGCCTGGCAGTGGGCCATCACGAGATTGCTCGGGTGCGCGATCACGTCGGCTCCGGCGAGCGCGAGCGTTCGCGCCGCCTCCGGGAACCACCAGTCGAAGCAGATCATCACGCCGACGCGCAGCCCCCGGTGCTCCACGACCGGGAGCGGCCCGGGACCCGGATCGAAGACCTCCCGCTCGAAGCCGAACAGGTGGACCTTCCGATACGTGATCAGCAGCCGCCCGTCCGCCCACACGGATGCCGCGTTGTAGAGGCGGTCCCCGTCCCGCTCGACGAGCCCCGCCACGACCAATCCCTTCGTGCGCGCGCTCAACGTCGCGAGCCACCGCCCGGTAAGACCCTCGCCGCCGACCTCGCCCAGGGCCAGCGCCTCGGCCCGGTCGCGGAACGCGTACCCCGTCGCGAACAGCTCGGGGAGGACCAGCAGGTCCGGAACGAGCCCCCTGATCCGCGCCTCCGCGTCCGCGAGATTGCGCGCGACCTCGCCGAAGGCGGGATGCGTCTGGAGGGCGGCGACATGGGTCATGCGCCCATCGTAGGCGACCGCTCCCGTCCGCGAGAGGGTCATTGACAGGCTCCTCCCGTTGCGTAGGGTGACCGAACGTCCAAGGGGGTCTACCGTGCTCCGAGTCCTCCGCGCATGCGTCGCCCTCCTCCTCCTGGCGTTCATCGCCGCGGCCCGGCCTGCGGCGGCCGGGGACGCGCCCAAGGTCGCGCCCTTCACCGCGGTCCGCTGGAAGGAGGAGGTGCCCGAGGTGGAGATCGCCGGGCGCTGGTACGTGCCGCTCACGCTGGACGGAGTCTCCGTCGCCGACCTCGTGAAGCACTGCCGCACGGCGCACGGCGACCGGTGGCAACGCCGATTCGAGGAGGACCTTCCCGAGATGATGGCGGCCCTCGGCAAGAAGGCCGGCCCCACCATGGCGATCCGCGTCCGAGAGCTCGCGACCGGCGCCGAGCGGGTACTCGGGTCGGTGAAGATGACGGCCGAGCATCGTGCCGCGCTCCGGGACGCACGGCGGGCGCGGGAGCCGCGTGCTGCGGCGCCGGACGCGAAGCCTGCAGAGGCGACATCGGGACCGATGCGGGTCCGGCGCGAGCACGCCGCCCAGGTTCCGGAGGCTCTCCGCCCCCTGCTCCGGCGGCACGAGTCGGGCCGTCCCGTCGCCGCGGCCGCCGCGGCCGAAGACCTCGACGAGCTGGAGTGGATCCTCGAGTTTCGGTTCTCCTACGCGAAGCGCCTCGACGTCGACGTGCGCCCGGCCCTCGACGCCGTGCGCGCGGAGCTCGGCGCCGGCATCACGGACGGCGCGCTCGCGATCCAGCTGCAGAAGGTGATCGCGCTCTTCGGCGACGGGCACAGCGGGGTGGCCGACTACGAGCGAGCCCTGCCCCCCGGCTTCGCACCCTTCCTCGTGGAGGACGCGACGGGCGGAGCTGTCGCGTTCCGGCCGCACCGCACCGGCCTCCTCGACGACGCGCGACCCTTCCTCCGCGCGATCGACGGCGTGCCCCTCGGTCGGTGGCTCGACGCCGCCTCCACCGTCGTCGCCCGCGGGGCGCCCCACTACGCCAGGTTCCGCGCGATCCGCACCCTGCGCTGGATCGCGTTCCTCCGAGCCGAGCTCGGGCTGCCTGCCTCGGCGACGATGCAAGTCGAGGTGGCCCGCCAGGACGGCAGCGAGGCGAGGACGATCGAGCTCCCCCTCGCCGTACGGCGCCCGATCTTCGGCGCCTGGCCTCGGAGCGAGACGCGCGTGCTCGACGGGAACGTTGGGTACCTCCGCCTCGCCTCCATGGACGACGAACCGGCCTTCCTCGAGGGCCTCGTCGCCGCCATGGCGACCCTGAAGGGCACGAAGGGGCTCGTGATCGACGTCCGCGGGAATGGGGGTGGGAGCCGGGCACCCCTGCGGGTCCTCTTCCCGTACTTCCTGCGGCCCGACGACCCGCCCCGACTCGCCAATGTCGCCGCCTACCGGCTCGGGCCGGACGAACCGGCCGACCGGCCCGAGGGAACCCTCGCCAGCCGGTTCCTGTATCCCGCCGCCTGGAGCGGCTGGAGCGTGCCCGCGCGCAAGGCGATCGACTCCCTCTCCCAAGATTGGAAGCCCGAGTGGGCTCCCCCCGCCGGCGACTTCAGCGCGTGGCACTACTTCGTGCTCGAGCGCGACGCCGCGAAGACCGCGTTCTCCTACGCGCAGCCGGTCGTGATCCTCGCCGACACGTCGTGCTTCAGCGCGACCGACGTCTTCCTCGGTGCCTTCCAGGGACACCGCAACGTGACGATCCTCGGCGCTCCGAGCGGAGGCGGCAGCGGGCGCAAGCAGACGCACCGGCTCGCGAACAGCGGCATCGAGGTCGAGCTCTCGACGATGGCCTCCTTCCGCCCCGACGGGCGGCTCTACGACGGACGGGGCATCGAGCCCGACGTCCCCGTCGCGCCCGATCCGAACGACTTCAGGGGTGCGTCGGACGCCGTGCTGAAGGCGGCGCTCGATCACCTGAAGTGACGCCTGGAGCGGTCCGGGGCGGCAGCCGACGCCGGGCTCCCGAACTGGTGGGGGCGGTGGGAATCGAACCCACGACCCAGGGCTTAAAAGGCCCTTGCTCTACCGACTGAGCTACGCCCCCCAGGAACGACCATGCTCGCCCCACCCGACGGTCCCCGCAAGCGCGGAGACGGGGAGGGGCTAGGGTTTCCCGAGGCCGCGGATCCGGGCGACCGCGGCGACGATGCGCTCGATCGCGCGCGCGACCTCGGCGGGCGTCGTCGGGCGGCCCAGGGATACGCGAACGCTCTCGTGGATGCGGGCCTCGGGCACACCCATGGCCCGCAGGACGTGGGAAGGCTCCTGCGTGGCGCTCGTGCAGCCGGCGCCGGACGAGATGGCCACGTCGGGCATCCCCATGAGCAGGCTCTCCGCCTCGACGCCCTCGAAGGAGAGGTTCGTCACGCAGGGCAGGCGGCCGGCGCGGTCGCCGTTCACGGACGTGCGGGGTACGCGCGCGAGGACTTCCGCCTCGAGGCGGTCTCGGAGCGCCCCGACCCGCGGGCCGTCGGCTGCGCGCTCCGTACGCACGAGCTCGGCCGCGGCGCCGAAGCCGACGACGGCGGGCACGTCCACCGTGCCGGCCCGCAGGCCACGCTCGTGGGCGCCTCCGTGGAGGATCGGCGCCAGCCGAACGCGCGGGTCCTTGCGGCGGACGTAGAGCGCGCCCGCGCCCTTGGGACCGCCCATCTTGTTCGCGGACAGCGAGAGGAGGTGGACGCCGTCCCGCCGTACGTCGAGGTCGACCCACGGCGCGGCCGCGACCGCGTCCACGTGGAAGAGCACGCCGCGCGCGGCGCACAGGGCGCCGATCTCGCGCGTGGGCTGCACCGTGCCGACCTCGGCGTTCGCCGCCTGCACGGAGACGAGGATCGTGTCGGGCCGCAGCGCCGCCTCGATCGCCGCTACCGCCACGCGACCGCCCGCGTCGGGTGCGACGCGCGTCACCGTGAAGCCGCGCCGCTTCTCGAGCCACGCGCACGTGTCGAGGACGGGCCGGCCCTCGACCTGCGTCGTGACGACGTGGCGGCCCCTCCCTTCGTACGCCTCGGCGACGCCCTGGAGCGCCAGGTTGTCGGCCTCCGTGCCCCCGCTCGTGAACACGATCTCCTTCGGGTCGGCGTGGAGCAGGTCGGCGACGCGGGCCCTCGCGGTCTCGACACCCTCCTCGGCCTCCCAGCCGAAGGCGTGGCTGCGGCTCGCCGGGTGGCCGTAACTGCCCTCGAGCCACGGGCGCAGGGCCGAGAGGACCCGCGGGTCGATGGGGGTGGTGGCCAGGTGATCGAGGTAGACGAGGTCGGTCATGGGAGTGGGGGGGCGCCGGGGGGCCGCCCGGGCCCCCCGATCCGGTAGAATCGCACGAGTTCGCCCGTTCCCGTAGCCGAGGCTCCCCATGTCGATCACGCTCACCGAGAAGGCCGCCACCAAGGTCAGGTCCCTGATGACCGAGCAAAGCTCCCCGGCCACGGCCGGGCTGCGGGTGAAGGTCGTGGGTGGCGGGTGCTCGGGCCTCTCCTACCAGCTCGACCTCGAGAAGGTCTCGACGCCTGCCGACAAGATCTTCGAGTCCCAGGGGATCAAGATCTTCCTCGATCCGAAGAGCGCCCTGTTCGTGAGCGGCACCGAGATCGACTGGCAGGAATCGATGATGGGCGCCGGGTTCGCCTTCAAGAACCCCCTCGCAAAGGGCTCCTGCGGCTGCGGGACGTCGTTCACGGCCTGAGCGCCCGCGGTCCCTGAATCCCCGCCATGTCGTTCCGCATCCCCACGTCGCTTCGTCACTGGATGTCGGAGGCGGAAGCGACCTTCGGCCCGTCGCTCGACGAGTGGTTCCCCGTCGACTTCGACTGGAAGGCCCTGTGCGCCGACGCGCCCGCGCTCGCCGAGCGGCTCGGGCAGCAGTGGAAGCCGTCGACGGCGGCCGCCGCGAAGGCGCGTCTCGAGGAGCTCGGGCAGGCGGCCTTCCGCGGCGCGTACGTCGGCGCGCTGTCGATCCTGGCGGCGTGCGACGTGATGGCCGATCCGAAGGACGCGCTCGACC
>JAYTCP010000354.1:0-2656 GCA_043736435.1 Planctomycetia bacterium
GAGGTTCAACGGGTTCGTCGACGACATGCTCAACCACCCCAAGGACTCGCCGGGCTACGGGTTCGAGATGTTCCAGAAGCGGATGGGGATCTCGACCGATGAGGACTGGAAGAAGCTCGACGTGGAGTTCGCCAGGTTCTACGACGGCCTGATGAAGATGGACGACGACAAGATCGGTCCCAAGCCCCCGGGCCGCGACGACTGGCCGGGCTACGTCCCGCCCGGCGAGGAGTCGGTCCCCACGCCGCCGAAGTAGCGACGGCGCCCCGCACCTCCGCCCTCCTCCTCGCCCTCCCCTCGCCCCCGTCTCTTTGGCCCGCGCGCGTCGTCCCCGCGGAGCGCGCGGGGCCGAGCATGCCCCCCCCGTGACCGAAACGCCCACGCCTCCTCTCCAAAGGACCGGTCTTTCGCGGCTGCCGCCGTGGATGCCGCTGCTCGTCGTGGCCGTCGCCTGGCTCGCCCAGGGCGCCGTGCTGCGCAACGGGTGGGTGTGGGACGACGCGATCGTCGTGCGTGACGACCCGACGATCGCGCGCGGGCTCGCCGCCGTCCCCGAGCTCCTCGCGGGGCGGTGGGGGGGGCGCACCGACGACGTGGGCCTGTTCCGCCCCCTCGTGAACGCGACCCTCGCGGTCGAGGCCGAGCTCCACGGGCTCTCGAGCCCGTTCCCCTTCCACCTGACGAACCTGTTCCTCCACGGGGCCGTCGCGGTGCTCCTGCTGGCCGCGCTCCATCGCCTCCTGCCCGGGCGGGCGGTGGTGGCCGCCAGCGCGGCCCTCCTCTTCGCGGTGCACCCGCTGCACACGGGGACGGTCTCCTGGATCGTGGCCCGCGGGGACCTGCTCGCCGCGGCCTTCCTGCTGCTCGCCGTGCTCGCCTGGACGCGTCCACGGGGCCTCGACGCGTCCGCCGTGCTCCTCGCCGCGCTCGCGTGGTTCGCGAGCCTCCTCTCGAAGGAGATGGCGCTGGGGCTCCCGATCGTGCTCCTCGTGATCGACGTGGCGCGGCTGGGAGGCGTCGGCGCGGCGGTACGGCGGCGCGGCGTCGCCTACGCGGCTCTCCTCGTGCCCCTTGCCGGGTGGTGGTGGCTGCGCAGCGGCGCCCTCGACGGCTTCGCGATGACCTCGCTGAACGCCCCGCTCGCGTCCCGCGAGCCCTTCGAGCGCCTGCTCGTGGGCTGCGGGTCCCTCGTCCGCACCGCGTGGAAGGTGCTCGTCCCCGTCGGCCTCACGGGCGACGGGATGAACGACCCCGTGCTCTCGCGCGGAGCCCTGCTGCCGCCGGCCTACGCCGTCGCCGCGCTCCTCACCGCGCTCGCGGTGGTGGTGCCGCTCGTCCGGCGGGCGCTCGGGCGCGCGGGAGCGGGGGACGCGGCGCTCCTGCTGTTCGTGGCGCTCTCGATCCCCGTCCTCCAGATCGTGCCGCTCGGCGCCGTCTTCGAGGACCGGTTCGCGTACGTGCCGAGCCTCGCGGGGCTCGTGCTCGTGGGGATCGGGGTGGAGCGGCTCCTCGCCGTGCGGCCGCGCCTGCTCGCGCCCCTCGCGTGCGTCGTCGTCCTCTCCGCCGCGGTGCCGGCCTGCTGGGCCGTGGCCCTGAGCTGGCGGGACGACGAGAGCTTCTCCCGGGCGCTCCTGCGCGAGGACCCCGGGCACGTGCGCGCGCTCACGCGCCTGGGGCGCCACCTCGTCGTCGAGGCCCGCCGGGAGCGCGAGGTGGCGGAGACCCTTCCGGTCACCCCGGCGAACCGTCCGGTGATCGCGGCCCACCTGGCCTCGGCCGCCGCGCGCACGGCGGAGGCGGTCCGGCTGCTCGAGCGCGCGCGCAGCCTGCCCGACGGTCGGCGGAGCGCCATCGTGAACTGGCGCCTCGGGGACGCGTACATGGCGCTCAGGGAGCCGCGCTTCGAGGCAGCCGAGGAGGCGTATCGGCGGGTGCTCGAGTCGAAGCGCGTCCGCGTCGGGCCGCGTCGGGTGCCGTGGAACCGCGTCGCGGACAAGGCGGGGGCGGCCGCGGCCGACCGGCGCGACCTCGCGAGGCTCTTCTGGAACCGGGCCCTCGCGGCGGACGGGATCAACGAGAGCGAGCGGGCCGCGCGCTTCACGGAGGCCGCCGCGGAGTGGTATCCCGAGGACCCGCGCGACCCCGAGCGGTACCGCTACGTGCGCCAGGCCGGCGCCGTCATCTGGCGGCACCTCGACGACCCGGGTCGTGCGCTGCCCTGGCTCGCCGAAGCCGCGCGGCTCGCGCCGTCGTCGGAGCGGGCCGCGGCCGTCGCCGACGCCGACGCGGCGAGGGACGCCGTCCGCGACCGGTCGAAGCGGCTGTACGACCGCGCGCTCGTGGCGTACGAAGAGGGCCCGGAGCGGTACGGCGAGGCGCTGTCCCTGTTCCGCGAGACCGTCACGATCCGCCCCAACTTCGTCGCCGCCTACGTCTGGATGGCGCGGATCTACCGCAGCCGCGGCGACTTCCGCTCCGCGCTGTCGGCGCTCTCGGATGCGCGCGTGGTCCTCGACCGCGAGAAGGCGCAGACGGGGGCGGACGCCGACCCGAAGGCGCGCGCGGCCGTGAACGAGCTGGAGGCGACCTACCTTCGCGAGCGCGACGAGGTGCCCCCGAACGAGAGGCTGCCCGGCGACAAGCCGCCCGGCGACAA
>JAYTCP010000355.1:0-8289 GCA_043736435.1 Planctomycetia bacterium
GTCGTCGCGGGGGAAGCGCAGGCGGACGCGGTGCTCGAGCGGGAAGGCGCCGTACAAACGGCGCAGCGCGCGGGCGCGGCGCGAGCGGACGAAGTCGGCGCGGAGGCGGTTGCCCTCGACGGGGAGGAGGGCGCCGTCCTTGCGGGTGGCGTCGTCGATCAGGCGGAACGTGCGGGCGACGCGGCCGGCGCCGAGGCCCTCCTCGCCGAGGTGCTTCCAGGCGTGGAGGAGCCGGCGCGTCGCCTCGAAGGGGTGGCCGAGGAGGCCCGCGGCGTGGCTCGCCAGGCCCTCGGCGTCGGCGTAGGCGTGCCGCAGGAGGCGGGAGCCGCCGACGCGCTCCTTCCACCAGAGCCGGCTCACGGCGCGTCCTCGGAGGGGACTCCCGCGGGCGGAGGAGCTGAGGAGGTCGGGGGCGGCGGGGGCACGCCGTCCGCCGCCGCCTTCGCCGCCTTGCGCTTCTCGGCGAGGGCTACGAGGAACGGGATCTTCTTCGCCACGGCCTTGGCGCGCTGGGGCAGGACTCCCATGAGGAGGGAGCCGGTGCGGCGGGGGTAGATCCAGAGGTCGGAGAAGTCGGCCTGCGGCATCTCCCAACTGCGGTGCCAGGGCATGTCCGTCAGGCAGTTCACCTCGTCGACGGTCCTCGCGGCGAGCTCGCGCTCGATCAGCTTGTCGAAGAGGCAGTTGCCGGGGCTCAGGCGCGCGTGCACCTCGTCGTAGGCGATCTTGAGGAGCACGAGGGCCCGGCCCATCCGCACGCCCATGTGGACCGCGATGGCCTTGCCGTCGACCTCGACGCGGTTCCAGACGAGCCACCCGAGGGCCGACAGGTTCTGCGCGAGCGCGCGGTAGAACGCCACGAGGCCCGGGTCCTTCTCGATGGCGGTGCCCGCCTCGCCCTTCCAGCCCGAGCCCTCGACGGCGAGGAAGGCATCGAGGCCCTCGGGCTTTGCGTCGGGGCCTCCCTCGAAGACGTAGACGGCGCCCGGCGTCTTCTCGAGGCGGTTCCCGGCCTTGCGGACGTTGCGGCGGAAGTTGTCCGAGAGCTTCGCGCGGAACTCCTCGATGGTGCCCACCACGGGCACGTACGAGCCGCGCTCGTCGGGCTGCCGGACGAGCACGCCCCGCGGCGACCGTTCGGCGAGGACCGCGAGCGTGGGGGAGCCGGCGCGGACCCCGGAGAGGGCCAAGCGGAACGGACGGCCGTCGGCGGAGAGCGCCGCGTCGAGGAGGGAGGCGAACGCCTCGCTCGCGTGCGAAGGCGCGAGCAGGACGTCTCCCGAGCGGGTGTGGTGGTCGCGGGGCGGCGCCATCTCGTAGCCCGCGAGCAGGCCTCGGCGGCGCCGCACCACCGGGAGCACGCCCACGAGCCGGTCGCCCGCGTACGCGAAGTGACAGCGCCAGGTCGCCCCGGGCTCGACCCTCGTCGCGAACCATGCGGAGGCCCACGCGTGGGACAACGTAGGCATTCGTTGGGGGGCCTCGAGGCCGAGGGCGTTCCACGCCGCGGCGTGGGGGAGGAGTCCGTCGAGGCTCGACGCCGAGACCACGCGGAGCGCCGCTCCGGAGGCAGGGGCGGAGACGTCCGGGGAGCGATCCGACATGGGGGAGGGGCGGGATCCTGGGTTCGCGTGATGCCCGGACGCGATTTGCACCCATAATACGACCTCGATTCCTGGCCGGGAGGGAACAACCGTGGGTCGAGTCTCCGTCGCAGCCTTCGTCAGCCTCGTCCTGCTGGGCACCGCGTGTGCGGGGAGCCACCCTGTCCGCACCGGCCCCGCGCAGGCCCCGTCCGGCGCGCCGACGATCTCCCCCGCCCGCCCCGTCGTCTCTCCCACGTTCCGGTTCGAGGTGGGCGATGAGGTGGCCATCGACATCTGGCAGGAGGCCGACCTCAAGTCGTCCCAGCGCATCCTCGCCGACGGCACGATCACCCCGCCCCTCTTGAAGACCACGAAGGTCGTCGGTTTGACGATCGACGAGGTCCAGGAGCGTCTCAACGTCGCGTACGCCGAATTCCTGAAGTTCCCCAAGGTCGCCGTGCGCGTGGCCTCGGTCTACAGCGACCGCGTCTTCGTCCTCGGCGAGGTGTCGGACGCGCAGGCCGTGACCCTCGTCGGCCCGATGACGGCGCTCCAGGCCATCTCGCAGGCCGGAGGCTTCGAGATGGAGTTCGCCAACCGGAGGCAGGTCCGCGTGATCCGCCGAGGCCCGGACGGCCAGCCGGTCGTCCTCACGCTCGACGCGGAAGCGGTGATCGCGGGTCGCCAGCTCGACGTCCCGCTCCAGCGAGGCGACGTGGTCTTCGTGCCGACGACCGGGCTAGCCAACTGGAGTCGCTCCGCGACCCAGGCGCTGTCTCCGATCGCGGGGATCGTGGGCATCGCCGGCGGCGTCGCGACGGTCTTCCTGGCCGCCGACCGCTGACCTCTAACAAGAAGTCTCAGAGACTTCTTGTTAGAGGTTGGCCCCAGTCGCCGGATTCGTGGGCATCATCGGCGCAACCCGCGATTCGGCCGCCAACGCGGACCCCCGGTCGGGCTTGCACTAACAAGAAGTCTCTGAGACTTCTTGTTAGTCGGGGTCGTAGTAGCTGTACGCGGGGTAGGGGCCGAGCTCGGGGGTCGGGCGGCTCTTCCAGCGCTTGATCAGCCACGTCCACGCCTCGGGAAACTCGCGGATCGCGCGGGAGAGGATGTCGTTCACGCGGGCCGTGGCGGCCCAGACGTCCGCGTCCTCGTCGTCGGTCCGTTCGCCCCGGAGGTCGCCGCTGATCCAGAGGCGCCACTTTGCCTCCCCCTCGGGCAGCAGGAGGCACACCGCCAGGGGCGCGTCGTTCCATCGCGCGAGCTTCGCCGGGAGGGGCGTGGTGCGGGCGGGCAGGCCGAGGAACGGCACGTAGATGCCGCCGTGGGCGCCGCGCACGTTGCGGTCCATGAGGAGGGAGACGCTGCGGCCGTCCTCGACCGCCTTCTTCAGAGCCATGGAGCCGCGCTTGCGTCGGCCGGCCCCGCCGGCCCCGCGGTCACGGAGGCGCTCGAAGAAGCTGTCCACGCTCGGGAAGCCCGTCGTCTCGGCGAGGTAGACGCACTCCGGCGCGTACGCGAAGACGCTGCGCGACGCGAGCAGGAGCTCCCAGTTGCCGAAGTGGCCCGACACGAGGATGACCTTCGGGTGCTTGGCGATCAGCTCGCGGAAGCGCGCGTCGTCCTCGGGGTCGACGCGCACGAGAGACCGGTACCGCTCGGTCGTGAGCGGTTGGAGGTGGAACAGGAGGACGATCGACCGCACCGCGCAGCGGTAGGACGCGCGGGTCAGGCGACGGCGCTCGGCGAGGGGGACCTCGGTGCCGAAGACGACGTCGAGGTTCTCCGCGCTCGCCTTGCGGCCCCGCGGGTCGAGCATCCACAGGAGCAACGCGAAGCCGTTCGAGATCCGCAGCACCCAGCGCGTCGGCAGGGGGCGCAGGAGCGCCCCGGCGAGCTGTAAGGGCCAGACCAGCGCGCGCGACACGAAGGCGCTCGTGAGGCGGCGCAGGCGGGAGGAGCGGGCGGGCGCGGGCACGTCGGGATCCTACGGGCCCGCCGGCCCCCCGCCCTCCTTCCCGGGGTGTCACGCGCGGGCGAGGAGCACTGCGAACGCCTGTCCGTCGACCCCGCACGCGAGGAGGAGGATCGACGTGGGAGCGGCGGGAAGTCCCGGGAGACGGCCCACCGCGAGGGCATGGGCGGCGAGCGCCGCCTCGGCCACGTCGCTCCCGGGACCCATCTCCCCCGTCTGGCGGCGCCACGCGAGGACCGGGACGCCGCTGCCTCCCGGGATCGTGGCCAGGGCCGCCCGCGCATCCTCGGCGTCGAAGGCGAGGACGGCCGAGAGCTCGCCGGCGAACGCCCCGGCCTCCCGCAGCGCCTCGCGCGCGGCCGTCGCCAGCGTCCGCGCGAGGGGGCGGCGCTCGACGGGGGCGCCGTGGGCCGCGCCGTGCCCGAGGACGACGGCGAGTGGCGCGAGTCCGCGCGCGCGCGCGGCGGCGAGAGGCTCGAGGCAGAGCGCGCCGGCGCCCTCGCCCGGGACCACCTCCGCCCCGAGCGGATGGAGGCGGCCGATCTCGAGGCGCGCCGTCGGCGTCGTCAGGCGCCCCGCGCCCACCACGAGGCCGACCCTCGCCCCGCCGCGGGCGATCGTGCGCGCGCACAGCGACAGCGCCGCGAGGCCCGTGCCCGACCACCCCGACGTGCTCGTGTTCGGGCCGCGCAGGCCGTGCACCGCCGACAGGAGGCTGAACGCGTTGTTGTGCAGCGTCTCGAGCAGGTAGAAGGGGTTCAGCTTGCGGATCGTGGCCGCGTTGAGGGCCTCGCCCTCCGCGGGCTTCTTGAAGCCGTCCGAGGCCTCCTCGAACGGGGCGTGGAAGTGCTGGAACGAGCACGGCGTCCAGTCGCACTGCGCGAGGAAGAACGCGCGGTCGCCCTCCGTCGTCGCCGCGCCGGCGAGGCCTCCCGCCGTCGCGGCCTCGGCGGCGGCCGTCACCGCGAGCTGCCCGCTCGGGTTGAGGAACTTCGCCTGCGCCTCCTGGGCCTCGGGGACCGTCGTGCGGAGCCACGGCTCGTCGATCGTCGCGGCGCGGCCGATGTCGTGCGGGCCGCCGTCCTCCGGCACCGTGCGGGCGCCGTCGCGGCCGAGGAGCAGGCCCTCCCACGTGGCCGCGGTGCCCACGCCGAGGGCCGTGACGACCCCCACGCCGGTGACGGCGGCATCCGTGTCGGCGATCGCCCTCATGCGCGCGGCGTCCGCGCGTCGCGCCCCGGGGCCGTCCCGCGGAGGCGCCCGAACGCGCGCTCCATGCGCTCGCGCGAGTCGAGGTCCTCGAGGACGACCGCCCGCCCTTCGAACTCGACGAGGGCGCGCCGCTCGCCGCCCACGTGGCTCTCCGCCTGGTACGCGCGCCGCGCCGGGTCGTCCGTCTTCACCGCGGTCACGACGAGGTCGATCCGGTCCCCGGGCAGCGCCGCTCCGAAGTAGCGCGCACTCGCCACGCGGTCGAGCAGGAACCACCGCGTGAATCCGCTCGACGCCGCCTCGAGCCATCCCGCCAGCTGCGCGAACGCCTCGAGCACCAGCGTGCCCGGCACGATCGGCTGCTCGGGGAAGTGCCACTCGAGGTAGTCCTCGGTCATGGACACGTTCTTCCAGCCCCGCGCGCGCTCGCCCGGGACGACCTCCTCGATGCGGTCCACGAACAGATATCTCATGGCAGCCTCGGCCAGACGACGGAAGCGATCGCATGCTCGCCCGCGTGCGCGAGCGACAGGGCGGGCACGTCGAGCCTCGCGCGCTCCGCGAGGCGACGCACGCCCCCCGACAGCACGAGCCGCGGCGGGCCCTCCTCGCGCGCCACCTCGATCTCGAGCAGTGCGCGATCGGGCCCCTCGGTCGACAGCCCCTTGTGGAGCGCCTTCAGCACCGCCTCCTTCGCCGCGAAACGGGCGGCGAAGTGCGGGTACGGGTCGGCGCGCCGGCGGCAGTACGCCCGCTCGCCCTCGGTGAACACGCCGGCCTCGAACGCGGGGTTGCCCTCGATCACCTCGCGCATCCGCGGGACGTGCACGAGGTCGATCCCGTGCAGCAGCGGCGGGAAGGGCCGCACGGACGGGGTGGGGGAAACGGGGTGCCCGGGCCGCAGGCCCGTAGGGGGCAGGGGCGGGGGCGGGGGGAGGGGGACGGAGCCGCTCATGCGACGCTCATCCCGCCGTCGACGACGAAGGCCTGCCCGGTGACGTAGCTCGCGTCGTCCGAGCAGAGGAAGAGGACGAGGCCCGCGACGTCGTCCGGCGTGCCGTAGCGGCCCATGGGGATGCGCGCGAGGATCTGGTCGCCCGCGCGGCGCTTCACCGCCGCCGTCATGTCGGTGTCGACGAATCCGGGCAGCACCGCGTTCACCGAGATCCCGCGGTCGGCGATCTCCACGGCCACGGCGCGGGTGAACGAGATCACCGCGCCCTTGGCCGCCGCGTAGTTCGTCTGGCCCCGCCCGCCGCGGATCCCCGAGACGCTCGCGACGTTCACGATGCGTCCCGACCGCGCCGGGAACATCGTCTCGAGGGCCTTGCGCGTGCAGAGCCACACGCCGTCCACGTCCACCTCCATCACGCGGCGCCAGTCCTTCGGCGGCATCGTCAGCAGCAGTCCGTCCTTGACGATGCCCGCGTTGTTCACGAGGACGTCGAGCCGACCGTGTCGCTCGAGGACGCCCGCGAACAGCGCGGCGACCTCCGCCTCCTGGCTGACGTCGGCCTTGATGGCCTCGGCGACGCCGCCCGCGGCGACGATCTCCTCGACGAGGGCGCGCGCAGGGGCCTCGCTCTTCGACCAGTTGACGACCACCTTCGCGCCGCTCGCGGCCAGGCGGCGGCAGACGGCGGCTCCGATGCCGCGGGCGCCGCCGGTCACGACGGCGACGCGGTCCTTCAGGTCGGCGCGGATCACGGGGACGTCTCCTCGAAGCGGCGGACCGCGATGGTGGCATTGTGGCCGCCGAACGCGAGCGCGTTCACCAGGGCCGCCCGGACGGGGCCCGTGCGGGCGCTCCCGACGACGTGGTCGAGCGCGCAGGAGGGGTCGACGTCGGCGAGGTTCGCGGTGGGGGGGATGGCCCCGCGCGCGACCGACAGGACGGCCCCGGCGAAGGACACGGCCCCCGCAGCGGCGAGCAGGTGCCCCATCTCGGACTTCCCGCTCGAGACCGCGACCCGGTCCGCGTGGGCGCCGAAGACCGTGCGGATCGCCTTCGCCTCGGCGGGGTCATTGAGCTTCGTGCCCGTCGCGTGGGCGCTGACGAAGTCGACCTCGTCGGGGGCCATCCCCGCGTCGGCGAGCGCCTTCGCCATCGCCTCGGCGGCCCCGCGGCCCTCCGGGTGCGGCGCCGTCACGCGGAACGCGTCGAAGGACGAGCCGTAGCCCGCGACCTCGGCCAGGATGCGGGCCCCGCGCGCGCGGGCGTGCTCCTCGGCCTCGAGGACGGCGATCCCCGCGCCCTCGCCCGTCACGATGCCCGTGCGCCGCCGGGAGAAGGGACGGCACGCGCCGGGGCCCTCCTCGCTCGCGGCGGCGCCCAAGAGCACGAAGAAGACGAGGCCGAGCGGGTCCACCATGGAGTCGGCGCCGCCGGCCAGCATCACGTCGGCGCGTCCCGCGCGGATCTCGCGCAGGGACGACCCGATCGCCTGGACCGATGCCGCGCACGCGGTGGTGACCGCGTGGACGGGGCCCCCGAGGCCCAGGCGGCGCGCGACCTCCGTGGCCGGGCGGTCGGCGGGATTGCGCCACAGGCTGCCGGGGTGGACGTCGGCGCGTCCGCGCGCGAGGGCGGCGGCGTCGAAGGTGCCGTCGGGGGCGCGGAGGCGCACGAAGTCCTCGAGCCGGTGCGCGCCCGGGCCCGACGCCACCGCGGCGCCGGCGCGCGCGGGGTCGAACCCGTGAAGGCCCGCGTGCGCGCGGGCGCGCTCCGCGGCGGCGACGCCGAACAGCGTGCGGAGGTCCATGCCGGTGCCGTCGTCGCCGACCTCGGCGCGCAGCCGCGCGATCTCGTCGTCGGCGACCTCGCCCACGGCGCGCGTCGGGGGGCGCGAGGCGCCGAAGCGGCGCGGAGCCGCCACCGCCACCTCGCCCGCGAGGAGGCGGCGCCAGACCTCCTCGAGGTCGGAACCGAGCGGCGTCACCACGCCGAGCCCCGTGACGACGACGCGGCGCCTCATCGGGGGACCTCGTAGCCGGGGAAGCTCGCGCGCAGGGCGACCGGATCGGGCGCGGGGTAGTGCCCGTAGAGGACGCGGCCGAGCGTCGCCACGACCTGGCCGTCGATCCGCGCCTCGGCGCGGCCCATGGAGCCCTTCGCGTTCGTGGAGACCAGCTCACCGACGATGTCGAGGCGCTGTCCGGGGGCGAGGTCGCCGGGCAGGGCGGCGTCCTCGAGCATCGAGAAGAACGGCGTGAGGCGGAACCCGTGGGTCGTCATCACGAGCCAGCCGAGGGACTGGAGCATGGCCTCGAGGACGAGCGCGGCCGGCACCATCGGCCGCAGGCGGTAGTGGTCGCGCAGGTGCTCGTCCTGGAGCGAGAAGCACTTCACCGTCTCGATCCGGCGACCGGTCTCGAGGGACGTCACGCGGTCGAAGAGCAGGAACCTCAAGACGCACCCTCCACCACGAGAGCCGCGGCGCCGCCGCCGCTGCCCGACGCCAGGACGAGCGCCACCGTGCCCGGAGGGAGCTTCCGCGGCCGGCCGTGCGCCGT
>JAYTCP010000356.1:0-4168 GCA_043736435.1 Planctomycetia bacterium
CCCGACGACCGCGTGTACGTCAACGACTTCCGTCACCCCGAACGACCCCGCCTCCTCGTGCTGCCCCGCGGCCAGGGGCCGGCCTTCGTGAAGTTCATCGACCACTCGATCGAGCAGATGGCCGAGGGGATCCGCCGCCTCACCGAGGACGAGGCCTACGCGCAGCGCCGGGAGGAGATCGTCTCCCGCGCGAAGGACGAGGACCGCAAGGTGCTCGACACCTTCGAACGGGCCTGCGAGGCGAAGGGCTTCACCCCCGGCACGATCCAGGCGGGCGCCGGGTCCGAGCCCGAGGTCTTCTTCGTCGTGGAGGGGCAGGCCGTCTCCATGGGGGACCTCGACCAGGCCATCGCCGCGGGGAAGGTCCCCCTCGAGAAGGAGGTCGAGGTCCGGGCCTCCTGGCAGGCCCTCCGCGGCGAGCTGGCGAACGTCATGCGGCGGCTCCGGCTCCAGGCGCTCGAGCGCCAGCGGGCCCTCGAGGACCTCGAGCGAGGGGTCGCGCGGCGGATCCTCGACGAGATCGCCCTGGACGTCCGCGCGCGGTTCCCGCAGGCGCCCGTCGTCGCGCACCTCGACGGGGCGCGGCGTCACTTCATCGACCGGTTCGCCGCCTACGGGCGCGCGCTGCTCGAGGCCGCCGAGGCGTCCGGCGGCCGCCCCGACGCGTACCGGCTCGCGGCGGAGGAGGTGCTCCGGGAGTTCCGCGTGAACCTGCTGCTCGACGCGAAGGAGGGGCGCGGCTGCCCCACGATCGTCGAGGCGCAGCCGACCTGGACGAACCTGTTCGGGCAGGTCGAACGCGACATGGACGCGAAGGGCAACGTCCGCACCGACTTCCTGCTGATCCGCCCGGGCAGCCTCCTGCGGGCCGACGGCGGCTACCTCGTCCTCCAGGCGCGCGACGTCCTCGCCGAGGAGGGCGTCTGGGAGGAGCTCAAGCGGGTCCTCAAGTACGGGCGCCTCGAGATCCGTCCCCCCGAGGCGCAGCTGTCCTCCCTGCCCGTGGTGCTCCACCCCGACCCGATCCCCGTGACCGTGAAGGTGCTCCTCCTCGGCGACGAGGGCACGTGGCACGCGCTCCGGGAGGGCGACCCGGACTTCGCCGAGATCTTCAAGGTGAAGGCCGGCTTCGAGAGCGACACGGCGCTCGACGACGGCGCACTGCGCCGGTACGCGTCGTTCTTCCGCAAGATGTGCGACGAGGAGGGCCGGCTCCACCTGGACCGCTCGGGCCTCGCGGAGGTCGCCGAGGAGGGCGTGCGCGAGGCCGGGCGCCAGGGTCGGCTTTCCGTCCGGTTCGGGCGCATCTCCGACCTCGTGCGCGAGGCCGACTACGCCGCCCGGCTCCGCGGCGGCGAGCGCATCGGGGCGGAGGACGTCCGGTCGGCCCGTCTGGCCGCGGCGCGGCGCGTGTCGGGCGCCGAGCGCCACGTCCGCCGGGCGATCGAGGACGGCCGGATCCTCGTCTCGACCTCGGGGTCGGCCGTGGGCCAGGTGAACGGGCTCGCCGTCTACGACTTCGGGGACCACCGCTTCGGCAAGGTCGCGCGCATCACGGCGGCCGTGGGCGCGGGGCTCGCGGGCGTGGTCAACGTCGAGCGCCTCGCCGAGCTCTCCGGGTCGAGCCACGACAAGGGCGTGCTGATCCTCGGGGGCTGGCTCCGCGAGACCTTCGGCGGCGAGCCCCCTCTCGGCTTCACGGCCAGCCTCGTCTTCGAGCAGTCCTACGGCGGCGTGGACGGCGACAGCGCGACGTGCGCCGAGGCGTTCGCCATCGTGTCCGCCCTCGCCCGCGCGCCCCTGCGCCAGGACCTCGCCGTCACCGGCAGCATGGACCAGCACGGGAACGTGCAGGCCGTCGGGGGCGTCAACGACAAGATCGAGGGCTTCTTCGACCTGTGCAAGGAGCGCGGCCTGACGGGGAAGCAGGGGGTGATCATCCCCCGCAGCAACGTCGCCGACCTGATGCTCAGGGAGGACGTCGTGGCCGCCTGCGCGAAGGGGAGCTTCTCGGTCCGCGCGATCGACCGGGTCGAGCAGGGGCTCGAGCTGCTCACCGGCCTGCGTTCCGGCGCCACCGGCCTCCCGGGCCGATTCAGGGCGGACAGCCTCTACGGGCGCGTGGCGGCGCGGACGGGCCGGCTGTACCGCAACGCGATCCCGAAGGCGGACTTCGAGGGCGGATGACCGTCCCCCGCGGGCGGCGCGGGGGGCGCCGTCAGCGGGACCGCGCGCGCAGGCCCTCCGCCATGCGGAGGAGATCGTCCGCGGTCGTCACCTTCCGGTTCTCCGGGTCGCCGGGCACCGGCGTGACCGGGATGCCCGCCGCGAGCAGCAGGCCCACCTCGTCGGTCGCCTCGCAGCGGGTCCGCGCGGCGGCGGCGAAGGCGCGCCGGAGGAGGTCGGCACGCGCTGCCTGCGGCGTCTGCACGGCGCGCAGCGACGCGCGATCGAGCGGGGTCGCGAGGCGGCCCGTCGCGTCGAGCGCGTGGACCGAGTCCACCACCTCGAGCGCCGGCGCGGCGGCCCCGTCGCGCCGGGCGGCCTCGGCCACCGCGCGCACCAGGGCGGGCGGGACGAGCGGGCGCGCCGCGTCGTGGACGAGGACGACCTCCACGTCGGCGGGCAGGGCCGCCAAGCCGAACGCGACGCTGTCCTGACGCGTGGCTCCCCCCGCGACCAGGGTGGCGTGGGCGAGGGAGGGCTCCGCGCGGACGAGGGCGAGGACGGCGGCGCGGTCCTCCTCGCGCACCGTGACGACGGTCGGGAGCGCGCCGAGGGCCTCGACGAACGCCCGCGCGGCCCGCACGAGGACGGGGACCCCCGCGAGCGGGGCGAGGACCTTCGAGCCCGTCCCGAAGCGGGAGGAGGACCCGGCGGCAGTCAGCACGAGGCCGTAGGTCGGCACGGGGCGATGGTAGCCGGGCGGCGCGCCCGTAGAATCCAGCGCCCGAGCGCCCCGCGGCGCGGCCGGGCGAGGAGAGCGACCCGTGCGCGTCGGCATCGGCTACGACATCCACCCGTTCGACCCGAACCGCCCTCTCGTGCTCGGCGGGGTCCGCCTCGACGGCGCGTGGGGGCTGCGCGGCCACAGCGATGCCGACGTCCTCCTCCACGCCATCGGCGACGCCTGCCTCGGCGCCGCGGCGCTCGGCGACCTCGGCGACCACTTCCCCGACACCGACCCCACGTGGCGGGGCGCGCCTTCGGCGGTGCTGCTCGCGCGCATCCTCGAGCTCGTCCGCGGGCGCGGGCTCGCGCCGTACAACGTGGACGCGACGATCGTGGCCGAGCGCCCGAGGCTCGCGCCCCATCGCGCCGCGATCCGCGCCCGCGTGGCGGAGCTCATGGGCCTGCCGCTCGACCGGGTCAGCGTGAAGGCCTCCACGAACAACGGGCTCGGGAGCGTCGGCCGCGCCGAGGGCGTCGCGACGTTCGCCGTGGTCCTCCTCGTCGAGGGGGGCGCCCCCGCCGCCCCCGTCATTCCGTGAGCCCCTTCCCGGGCGTGCGCACGGCGGCTCCGGCGCTCCTCGTCGCGTGCCTCGCTGCGGGCCTCGTCGCGTGCAGCTCGGACACCGCGAAGACCGTGAAGGAGGTCGCCGTCAACGTCGTCACCCTGCAGTCCGGCGTCGTCACCGAGCTGCGCGACCTGCGGGGCACGGGGCCGTTCCTCGCGTACGACGTGCCCCCCGACGAGATGATGGGCATCGTCGAGGCCGTGCTGCGCACGAAGGTCGTCGCCGTCTTCCCCAACGCGCGCGCGGCCGAGGTCATCGCGAAGGAGCGCCTGGGCGAGGCGGCCGCCGACGACTGGTACGGTCCGCCGGCCCGATCCATGGTCGTCGTGATGGTCCACCCGGCCGGGGGCGGCGGGCCCGGGTCGCGCGTGGAGATCCACGCGACCGACCGCGGGCCGTTCCACCGCGGGAACATCGCCTGGGAGCGCGAGCTCCCGCCGCTCCTCGACCAGGCCGTGCGCCATCGGGGTGCCACGCCGATCCGTCCGCTGCGCTGATCGCGCGCACCGGGGTCCAGCGCGTGCGTCGCGGCGAGCTGCGCATTTGTGTCAGAGCGTGTGAAGAAATCGTCGAACGCGCCGCGCTCGAGCCCGACGCGAGGTGGATGCGCCCCCGACCCATCGGGCTCGATCGTCCAGTCCCGCGCAAGG
>JAYTCP010000357.1:0-1555 GCA_043736435.1 Planctomycetia bacterium
CTCGAGGCCGGCGAGCGCAAGGCGCTCCTCGAGGAGAGCCTCGCCTCCTTCAAGGAGCCGCGGCAGCCCGTGGCGCAGTACCTGGTGGCGCGGCTCGCCGAGCGGAAGGACGTCGAGGCGCTCCTCGGCCGGCTCCTTCCGGCGCTTTCGGATCCAGCACCGGCCCTCTACGACATCGGGCTCGCGGCGCTTTGCAGCGACAAGATCCCCGCCGCCTCCGCGACGCTCGCGCGCCTCAAGCGCCATGCGCCGGGGCGCGAGGAGACGACGCTCCTCGATGCGTACATCGAGGAGGCGAACGGGCGCCGGGCGGCGGGCGAGCGGCTCCTCGCCGCGTACGTGGCGAGCCACCCCGATGCGGCCGAGGCGCGGCGCGCGTGGGTGGACGCGCTCCTGGCGCTTCGTCGCCACGGCGAGGCCACCGTCGCGGCCGAGGAGGCGCTCGCCCGCGGGCGGGCCCCCACGTTCCTCGTGGCCCGTGCCGCGGTCGCGCTCCGCGTCGGCGATCCCGAGACCGCGAAGCGCCTGCTCGAGGAGGTCCGGGACTCGGGGCGTCCCTCGGTGCGGGCCGAGGCGAATGCGCTGCGGTGCATGCTGCGCCTCGCCGCGCGCGACTACGCGGGCGCCGAGGCGGTCGCGGATGCGGCGCTCAAGGCCGCGCCGGAGGACGTCCGCGCACTGCGCGCGAAGGCTCGGTGCCTGGAGCTCGCGGGCAAGACCGTCGCCGCGGGGCGGCTCCTCGACCAGGCGATCGACCTCCGTCCCACCTCCGGGGTGCTCTACCTCGACAAGGGCGTCCTGCTCCTCGAGACCGGGAGGGCGAAGGAGGCCAAGAAGGTCCTGACCGAGGCGTGCAAGCGTGACCCCGACCTCCTGGCGGCCAGGCTCCAGCTCGGCGTCGTCGAAGAGGAGGAGGCCGACTGGGTGGCCGCCGAACGGGCCTACCGCGCCGTGATCAAGGAGGACCCCGACCACGTCGAGGCCCATCGGATGCTCTCCGGCGTGCTCTTCTCCCTGGGCAAGCTCGGCCAGGCCGACGAGGAGGCGCAGTGGATCCGGGGGCGCTACCCGAAGGACCCGCAGCCCTGGTTCACCTCGGGGCGCGTCGCCCTCCGCAACGAGAAGCTCGAGGACGCGCTGGCCGCGTTCAGCAAGGCGTGCGAGCTCGAGCCGGGCTACGCCCTCGGTCACCTGGGCCGGGGCTGGGTGCTGGAGGAGCAGGGCAAGGACGAGGATGCCCAGAAGCCCTACGAGGCCGCCGTCGCCGCCGCCCCGAAGATGCCGCTGCCGCACCGCGACCTCGCCGAGCTCCTCGATCTGCTCGACGACAAGAACGGCGCCCTCGACCACTTCCGCAAGTACCTCGAGCTCGGCGGTGCCGACCCCGACGGGGACGTCAAGCACGCGATCGAGCGGCTCAGCAAGCCGTAGGGCCGACCTCTAACCAAAAGTCTATGAGCGTGTGAAGAAATCGTCGAACGCGCCGCGCTCGAGCCCGACGCGAGGTGGATGCGCCCCCGACCCATCGGGCTCGATCGTCCAGTCCCGCGCAAGG
>JAYTCP010000358.1:0-2089 GCA_043736435.1 Planctomycetia bacterium
CGATGGACTCCTCCTTCCGGAGCGTCTTGTCCCCGACGCCCTGACGGGCCTTCCCCTGCGCCGTGATCCGCAGGCGCACGGGCACGTCGGGGTTGCGCGTGCGGGCGAACCGCAGCACGAGCCTCTGCCGGGCCGAGACCGTGATCCCCGTCCCGATGAGCAGCCGGGGCGCCGTGGAGACGTCGAGCTGCTCGGGCGAGCCGAGGAACGTGATGACGCTGGTCATGCCGTTGTCGTCCTCGGAGTCGACGCGCTTCACGAGCCCGATCCGCGCCGCGATCGAGATGTACTGGACGAAGTACTCCTTGCTCGCGACCACCTCGACGACGTCGCCGAGGATCCAGCTGCGCTTCTTGATGTAGCCGTCGATCGGCGCGAGGTCCTGGTCGCTGAGCGACACGTCGCCGGGGCGGCCCTGCCGGGGCGCGTCCGTCCCGGCGCCCTGCCCCCCGTCGCCCTGCGCCCCGCCGCCGGGCGCGCCGGCGCCCGATCCGCGTCGGGCCTCGGGGTAGGCGCCCGAGACGGGGGCCGCTCCCCCGCCCCGATCCGCGCGGCGGGCGCCCGTCGAGCAGGCGGCGCCCGCGACCAAGGCGAGCAACGGGACGAGCGTACGCAGCGGGAGACGGCGGGACGGACGGGCGATGGACGTCATGCGGAGATCTCCGGGCGGGCGGCGGCCCCCTGTCCCAAGGACGCGGGTCCCAGGGACGCGAGGGCGCGGCGGACGTGATGCTCGACGTAGCGGCCGACGACGTCGGCCTCGAGGTTGACGGGGTCGCCCGGGCGCTTGTCGGAGAGGCCCGTGACGGCGAGGGTGTGCGGGATCAGGTAGATGGAGAACCACGTCTCCGTGGACTCGCCGACCGTGAGGCTGACGCCGTCCACGGTGACCGAGCCCTTCTCGAGCGTGGCGCCATGGAGTGCGTCGGGCAGGCGGATGCGCAGCCGCACGTCGGCGCCCGTGCGCTCGACGGCCTCCACGGTCCCCACCCCGTCCACGTGTCCCTGCACGAGGTGGCCGCCGAGCGCATCGCCGATCCGCAGCGCGCCCTCCAGGTTGACGCGGTCGCCCGCGCGGAGCCGGCCCAGCGTGGTCCGGCGCAGCGTCTCGGGGATGGTCACGAACTCGAGGGACGACTCGGACAGCGCCACGGCGGTCAGGCAGCACCCGTCGACGGCGACGCTGTCGCCCACGGCGAGCGGTCCGAGGGAGCGCTCGAGCGTCAGGCGGAGGCGCACCGAGCCCGCCTCCCCCCCGACGAAGGGGTGGACGGAGGCCACGGTCGCGCGCTGGGTGACGATGCCGGTGAACATGCGGTCATGAGAGAGTATCCGACCCCGTGCACGCCACCGTCGTAACCCTCTTCCCGGACCTCTTCGCACCCCTGCTCACGCAGTCGGTGTTCGGCCGCGCCGCGCGGCGGGGGCTCGTCCGGGTCGACTTCGTCGATCTGCGCGAGCACGGCGAGGGATCCCACCGCGTGGTCGACGACCGCCCGTTCGGGGGCGGGCCGGGGATGGTCCTGAAGGCCGAGCCGGTCCTCGCCGCGGTCTCGCGGGCGCACGCGCGCCACCCCCGCGGCGCGCGGACGATCTACCTGACGCCCCAGGGCCGGCGCCTCGACCAGGCCCTCGTGCGCGACCTCGCCGCCTCCCGCGACCTGGTCCTGCTCTGCGGGCGTTACGAGGGGATCGACGAGCGCGCGATCGAGCTCCTCCGGCCGGAAGAGGTCTCCATCGGCGACTACGTGCTCTCCGGGGGGGAGCTCGCCGCCATGGTGCTCCTCGACGCCGTCGCCCGCCTGCGGCCGGGGGTCCTCGGCGACGAGAAGAGCCCGGCGGAGGACAGCTTCGGCGAGGGCGAGGGGCTCCTCGACCACCCCCACTACACGCGGCCCCTCGACGTGCGGGGCCTCGGCGTGCCCGAGGTCCTGCGCTCCGGCAACCACGGTGCGATCGCGCGCTGGCGTCGCGGAGAGGCCCTCGCGCGCACGCGGGCGCGACGCCCCGATCTCCTCGGGCTCCTCGGGCCTCGCACCGCGTCCGCGGGCCCCGACCCGAGTCCCGTCGTGGGTTCGGCCGGGGGAGC
>JAYTCP010000359.1:0-5851 GCA_043736435.1 Planctomycetia bacterium
GGACTGCTGGCGGGTGCGTAACCTGCCGGGCGGGCCGCCGCAAGGGCTTGTCCCGACCCTTGGCACCCCTTGGGTTGCGTCGAGATCGGCGGCATCATAGGAATTGCGAGGATCGCCCGCAAGGCGGGGCCTGCGTGACACGTCGTCGAAATCGCACCGCAACACGTCGAGGGGAATTATGGCAACTCAAGGCGGTAGCATTCGTCCGCTGGTCGCGGGCAACTGGAAGATGAACGGCACGCGGCCGCTCGCGCGGGAGCTGGCCGCGGGAGCACTGGCGGCGGCCCGCGCCGCCCCGGAGGTGGACGTCGCCGTCTTCCCGCCCTACCCCCTGCTCCCATTCGTGGCGGACGCGCTCGGGGCGCCCGAGGGGCCGGTGGCGCTCGGGGGCCAGGCCTGCCACGACGAGGAGAGGGGTGCGCACACGGGGGCGGTGTCCGCGGGGATGCTCTTCGAGGCAGGATGCCGGATGGTGCTGTGCGGGCACAGCGAGGTCCGCCGGGATCAGGGGGCGACGGACGGCCGGGTGGTCGCCTCGGCCCGGGCAGCACTGTCGGCGGGGCTGCGCCCCCTCGTGTGCGTCGGCGAGTCGCAGGAAGAGAGGGATGGCGGACAGACCCGGGCGGTACTCGCCAGACAGATCGGCGCCCTCGTCCTAGGACTGCCCGGCGCCCTGTCCCACCTCGACGTGGCCTACGAGCCCGTCTGGGCCATCGGGACGGGGCGGAACGCGACCCCCGAACAGGCGGCCGAGGTCCACGGGTGGATCCGGGCCGCCGTCGACACAGCCGGGGGGGAGCGGGCCCGAATCCTCTACGGGGGGAGCGTGGCTCCTGCCAACATCGCCGGCTTCCTGTCGCAACCCGGCGTGGACGGCGTCCTCGTCGGAGGCCAGAGCCTACGGGCTTCTGCCTTCGCGGTCCTCGTCGAGGCCGCCCGGAGTGCGGCGCTGCGGAGACGTCCGTGAGCCTCGATCTCGCCCTCGCCCCCCTCGCAAGCCTTGCCAGCCTCGGTTCGGCCTTCGCCGCGCCCCTCCTCGGCGCGTCCGTCCTGCTGGACATCTCCCAGGCCCTCGTGATGACGCTCTTCGTCATCACGGCCCTGCTGCTGATGCTCGTGATCCTCGTCCAGGAGGGCAAGGGCGGCGGGATCGCCGGGGCGTTCGGCGGCGCGGTCGGCGAGACGTTCGGCGTCAAGGCCGGCAGCATCAACCGCTTCACGGCGATCCTCGCGACGGTCTTCGTCGGCCTCGCCCTGATCTATGCGGGCATCGCGACGAACGTGCAGAGCTCGGTGATCCCGCCGGCCGACCCGCTCCCGGCCGACGTCGCCCCTCCGGGCATCCCGCCCCTTCCCCCCGCGGCTCCTCCCGTCGTGCCGCCGGCTGTTCCTCCCGTCGTGCCGCCGGCAGTTCCTCCCGTCGTGCCGCCGGGGATGGACCCCGTTCCGCCCGATGCCCCGATGGACGACACCGTGCCGCCGGAAGCGCCGATGGGCGAGACGCCCCCGCCGCCGATGGAGGACGCGCCTCCCCCGCCGATGGACGGCGGCACGCCGCCCACGCCTCCCGAGCCCGCGCCCGTGCCCGCGATGAACGGCTAGCGGTCCTCATGCGACGAGGCCCATGCCCTCCGTCGTGAAGTCCCCCCGCTCGATGACCGGCGCAGGCACCTGCGCCGTCGACATCCCTGCGGGACGGATCGAGGCCGAGGCGCGGTCGGTCAACCACCGCTTCCTCAAGGTCTCGCTCCATCTCTCGACCGCGGTGTCGGCCCTCGAGCCCGCGATCGAGGAGCGGACCCGCGCGAAGGTCGAGCGCGGCCACGTGACCATCGGGATCCGATTCACGCGCTCGAGCAAGGCGGCCGCCGCGGCATTCCAGATCGACGAGGCCGTCGCCACGGCCGCGGCGAAGCGCCTCGGAGTCCTCGCGACCGCCTGCGGGCTCGCCGGCGGGGTGACGCTACGGGACGTGCTCACGGTCCCGGGCGTGGTCACCGACACGGGCGGGGAGGCGGTCGACGCGGGCCTGACGCAGGCGGCGCTCGCCGCGCTCGAAGGCGCGATCGACGCCCTCTCGGCCTCGCGCGCGAAGGAGGGCAGCCACCTCGCGCAGGAGTGCCGCGCGATCCTCGACCGCGTCGCCGCCGCGGCGAAGCGCCTCGAGGCGCGCGCCCCCGAGCTCCCGCGCCTCTACCGCGACCGCCTCGCCGCGCGGCTCGCGACGCTCCTCGACGGGTCCGGCGTCGCCCTCGACCCCGCGCAGCTCGCGCGCGAGGTGGCCGGCTTCGCCGACCGCTGCGACGTCGCCGAGGAGCTGGCCCGGCTGTCGGCCCACCTCGCCCACGCCCGCGACCTGCTCGGGAGCGACGGCGCCGTGGGGCGCAAGCTCGACTTCCTGATCCAGGAGTTCCATCGCGAGGCGAACACTCTCGGCAGCAAGTCCCCCGACGCGGAGATGACGACGGTCGTGATCGAGCTGAAGGCCGATGTCGAGCGTCTCCGCGAACAGGTGCAGAACTTCGAGTGATGGGCGAGTCCGTCCGACCGATCGCCGCCCCGTCGCGGCCCGCCTCCCGCGGGAGGCTCCTCGTCCTCTCGGGCCCGAGCGGCGTGGGCAAGACCGTCGTGGGCGAGCGGATCCTTAGGGACCCCCGCTTCGGCCGCACCGTCACCGCGACGACGCGGGCCGCCCGCGAGGGCGAGCGCGACGGCGTCGACTACCACTTCCTGACGGTCGAGGAGTTCCGACGCCGCCTGGCGGCCGGGTGGTTCCTCGAGCACGCGGAGGTCTACGGACGCCTGTACGGCACCCCGGCGGCGGCGGTCGAGGACCTTCGCGCCGCGGGGCAACACTGCCTGCTCGTGATCGACGTCCAGGGGGCGGCCACCCTCCGCCGCCAGGGGCTCGACGCCGTCTTCGTGTTCCTCGACCCTCCCAGCATGGACGAGCTCGCCCGCCGCCTCGCCGGGCGCGACGGGGCGCAGAGCCCGGCCTTCCTCAGGCGGATGGCCGCGGCGGCCACCGAGCTCGCCGAGGCGCCGACCTTCGACTGCCGGGTGGTCAACCTGGAGGTCGAGGACACCGCGCGAAAGGTCGCGTCGTGCCTCGGGGTGACGCTACAGTAACGGGTCCTTTCGAGGTGCCAGCCCCATGGAAGAGAAGATCCGCATCATCGACGAGCTCGACGCCAAGGTCGGCGGGCGGTTCAAGCTGACGGCCCTGCTCCAGAAGCGGATCCGCGAGCTCGTGGCCGGCGCCCCGCGCCTCGTCGAGATCCGGTCGGACAATCCCATCGATGTCGCCATCGCGGAGGTCCGCGCGGGCAAGGTCGAGCTGGTCCCCGAAGACGCGGAGTAGCCCGGTCCCACACGGACAGGGCGCGGCCGGCCGCCCCCGGAGGGTCTTCCGATGGCGCGCATCGTCCTCGGCGTCGGCGGCTCGATCGCGGCGTACAAGGCCGTCGACCTGACCAGCAAGCTCGTCCAGGCCGGGCACCAGGTGGACGTCCTCTTGACGCCCATGGCCGAGCGCTTCATCCGCCCGCTCTCCTTCGCCGCCCTGACGCACCGACGCGTCCTCACCAGCGATACCTGGACCGACGGCGACGCGCCGGCGGCGCACCTGCACGCGACGGAGCACGCGCAGCTCTTCGTCGTGGCGCCCGCGACCGCCGACCTGATCGGCAAGATGGCGAACGGCATCGCGGACGACCTCGTCTCGACGACGTGGCTCGGCGCCCCCTGCCCGACCCTGGTCGCGCCCGCGATGAACCAGCGCATGTGGCGGCATCCCCGCGTCGTCGCCAACGTCGCGCGGCTCGTGGCCGACGGCGTCGGCATCGTGTCGCCCGGCACCGGCTACCTCGCCGAGGGAGACGTGGGCCCCGGCCGCATGGCCGAGCCGGCGGACATCCTCGCCGCGATCGCCGCCCGCCTGGCCTGACTGCGAGGCCCTGCCCAGGGCGTCGAGGCGGTCACGGAGGCGATCGGGGGGGCGACGGGGGCCGGGCTACTTGGGCTCCGGCACGAGCACGGCGCCGGACGCCTTGAGGTCGAAGTCGGCGGGCCAGCGCGTCCACTTGTCGTAGAGCGCGCCCTTGAAGACGGTGTACGGCTGCACGGCCCCGTCGCGGTAGCCGCTCAGGTTGGCCCCGCGGAGATCGGCGCCGGAGAAGTCGCCCGACGAGACGGTCCCGAGGCCCTTCAGATTGCGCAGGTCCGCACCCAGGAACCTGCTCCGCGTGATGTGCGCCTGGCCGAGGTCGACGTCGCGCAGGTCGGCCTTGGAGAGGTCCGTGCCCTCGAAGGAGGGCCATCGGAGGAGGGAGCGCCGGAGAACGGCGCCGGTCAGGTCGCAGGAGACGAACTTCGCGCCCGTCAGGTCCGTGCCGGACAGGTCGGCCCCGACCAGACTCACCCGCTGGAAGACCGCATCGATGCAGTCCACGTTCCACAGGCTCGCGCGGGAGAGGTCCACGCCCTCGAACGTGCGCTTCGAGAGATCCTCGCTGCGGAAGTCGCGCCCGTCCGGGATCGGCACGTCCTTCCGATCGCCGGTCTCCTGCGCCTTCTTCGGCGCGTCCCCCACGTAGAGCACCGCTTCCGCGGCCGACGGATCGAAGCCCTGCGGCCACTTCGTGGCCCGGTCGTACTTCGCGCCGCGCCACTTGCACAGCGTCGGGCCCCCCTCCTTGAAGCCCATCAGGTTGGCGCCCCGGAGGTCGGCGCCCCGGAAGTCGATCGCCTCGCAGGTGCCGATGCCGGCGAGGCCCCTCAGGTCGGCGTCCCGGAGGCGCGAGTTCAGGAGGTACGCCCGGCTCAGATCCGTGCCCGCGAGGTTCGCCCCCGAGAGGTCGGTGCGGTTGAGCGTCGGGTACTCGAGCTTCGCGAGGCGCAGGTCCGCGCCCGTCAGGTCGGCATCCCCGAAATTCGCACGCGAGAGGTTCGCACCGCGGAAGTTGGCGCCCGCCAGGCGCGCCCGGGAGAAGTCGGCCTGCGTGGCGTCCACGCCCTCGAAGACGGCCTTCTCGAGGACCCTCCCGACGAAGCTGCCCTTGGCGACGCTGTCCCCCGTGAAGTCCTCGGGTCCGTCGGCGAGTCCCGGCCGCGCGGGCATGGCGGAGAGGAGCGGCAGGAGGGAGAGGCCCAGCGTGAAGGCGGTGATCCAGCGCATGTCGTTCGCTCCTCGATGATGCAGGACGTCGCCCGAGGCGTGGGTGGCCCCTCGGCGCGTCAGCGGTCGGAGATGCCGACCGCCACGCACGCGACCCGGAAGCCGATCGTGCGATGGCGGAACTCGGGGTGCTTCTGCCCGCGGGAGGCGGAGCGGCTGAGGCCGACGACGCCCAGGAACGCTCCCCCCCTCGTGACACGGGTGTCACCCGTCTCCACGCCCGTGGGGTCCACGAGACGGCTCCAGTCCTGGTAGCCGGGTGCGTACCAGTCGGCGCACCACTCCCAGACGTTCCCGTGCATGTCCTGGATCCCCCAGGCGCTCCCGGGGTAGGAGCCCACCTCCGCGGGGCGCTTGAGGCCCGGCGCCTCGGGCGCGTCGAGGTAGGGCTTCTCGCCGTCCACGTTGGCCTGCGCCGGCACGAGCAGGGGACCGGTCGAGAACGAGGTCGTCGTCCCGGCACGACAGGCGTACTCCCACTCGGCCTCGGTGGGGAGGCGGTACGCACGGCCGGCCTTCCTCTCCTCCGGAAGCAGCGACAGCCGGCGGCAGAAGTCGGCGGCCTCCGGGTAGGTCACCTGCTCGACCGGGAGCCGGCTCGCGTCGGCGCCCGCGACCGCCTGGGCGCCGGAGCCGCCGGGGCGATACCAGCTGGGCGTGAGGCCCGTCACCTTC
>JAYTCP010000360.1:0-6391 GCA_043736435.1 Planctomycetia bacterium
GCTGCCGGGCGGGCCGCGCTCCCCCGAGTCCGCCGACGCGCTCCTGGCCCCGGCCCCCCGGGCTGCCGTGGTGCCCTCGGGGACCCCGACGCAAAGGGGCCCCGCGCGCGTGGAGGAGCTCGAGAAGCGGCTCGCGGCGCTCGAGGAGAAGGAGAAGGCCTCGACCGGGGCGACGGACGCGATCGGGATCGGCCCCGGCGCCGGTCACTTCGCGCGCATGGGCAGCCCGCGCGGCTTCTACGCCACGCCGGAGGACGCCGCGAAGGACCTCGAGCTCGATACCGCGCAGAGGTCCGACCTCGACCGCATCGTGGGCGACGCGCGTCGCGAGCTCGAGGACCTGCGCAAGGTGCCGGACGAGGACGGGAAGACGTACGAGCAGATCCAGAAGGAGATGATGGACGGCATGCGCGACGGCGCCCTTCGCTTCGACTTGGGCAAGGTCCTCGCGTGGAACGGCAAGACGATCCCCGGACGGAGCGAGACCTTCGGCGCCGCCGACCGGCGCATCCGCGAGAACGCGAAGGCCCGGATCCGCGAGACCCTGCGTCCCGAGCAGCAGAGCAAGCTCGACAAGGCCACGATCGACCCGATGCTCGGCGCGGGCGGTTCATCCACGATCATGAGCTTCTCGGCGACGGTGGACAGCATCGAAGAGCCGCCGGCGGGCAAGTGAGCCGGACGGCAGGGCCGGAGTTCGATCGGGGGTCGGAGAGCGCCCCCCGTGCGGGGAGGGAGCGGGGATGCGCAACGTGACCGGCCTGATCGCCCTGGGCGCGCTCGCGCTCGCGGGCTTTGCCACCGTGACGGCGCTTGGCCTCGCACGCGACGTGCGCGCGCGCGACGCCTCGCACGCGCCTTCCGCGGAAACGTACGCCGCCCTCGAGGCGCGGCTCGGCGCCCTCGAGCTCGCCGTGATGCTCTCGACGACGGGGCTCGGCGGCAAGCCGCCGGCCCTCCCCGACGATGCCCGGCCCCCGGCGCCCCCCTCCTCATCGGCAACGTCCGGCGCCACCGGCCTCGCCGCCGCACCGAAGCCGGCCCCGCCGTCCTCCGAGATGGAACGGCGCGTCGCCGAGCTCGAGCGCCAGCTCGCGGGAACGGGCATCCCGCCCCCTGCCACGGCCGCCCCCGCCATCGAGATCCCGAATGCCTTCGGCGTCGACCGCTACCTGGCGAGCGTGGACGACGCGGAGACGCACCTCGAGCTCACGCCCGCGCAGAGGGCCGACCTCGAGCGGGTCGTCGCCGACGTCGCGCGCGAGCGGGAGACCCTCCACCAGCTGCCCGGCGAGGACGGCAAGACGTGGGACGAGACGGCGAAGGAGTGCGTGCGGATCGGCGACGGGATGATCCAGTACGACGGAGAGAAGATCACGGCGTTCCGCGAGCGCCAGGTCCCGGGCCGCGGCGAGTCGTTCGGGGCTGCGGACCGCCGCATCACCGAGGCCGCCCGGAAGCGTGTGGAGGACGGGCTCACGCCGGACCAGCGCAAGCGGCTAAAGAGGACGAATCTCGACGGGCTGCTGGGCGGGGGCTACGGCGGATCGACCTCGATGATCTCGTTCAGCGCGGGCAGCTTCCTCCCCGAGGCTCCGCCGACGCAGCAGCCCGCGGGCGGCAAGTAGCCGCGCCCGACGCTCCTACCCGCCCAGGCGCTCGAGCACCTCGCGGGCCGCCGCGCGCCGGCCCGCACCCGCGGAGGGCGGGACCACGGCGATCGCGCCGGCGATCGCCTCTCGCGTCGCCCCGAGCCGCACGGCGGCGCGCATGTGGCCGAGCAGCGCGTCGTCGCAGCGGCCGAGCGCCGTGAGGATCGCCACGGCGAGCAGCTCGCGCGTGGGCAGCTCGAGCGCCTCGCGCGCAAGCACGCGCCCGTAGGCGAACTCGGTGGTCCACGCGGGCAGCAGGGGATGGAGGCCTTCGAGGCCCCGACGCACCCGGTCGGCGGACTCCGCGTAGACGGTCGAAAACGTCGCAGCCCCCACGCCCGCTCGGTCACCCGCGGGGAGGCTCTCGGCCGACCCGGCGGACGACGGGCCGAGCGCGGGCCTCGCCGCGGCGAACGCCGCGAGCGTCCGCGGGAAGCCGGCGTAGGGGACGAGCTCTAGCAGCGCCTCCTCGACGCGCGCGGGGTCGAGCCCACGGCTCCGCGCCGCCGCGGCCTCCGACGCCACGAGCGCGGCGTCCCCCACCGCGCCCGCCGCCGCGATCACCAGCAGGGATCGCAGGTCGGCGCCGAACGCGCGGAGGTCGCCGGAGCCCGCCTCGGGCTCCGGCTCGGGCTCGACCCACGAGACCGTCGCGTGGCGGGGCCCGTCTCCGCGCAGGTGCTCGCGGAGGGGTCCGTGATACGGAGCCGACAGGCGCATCACGGCGTCGACGTCCCGCACGAGCTCGATCTTCTCGATCTCCGGGCCGGGACGCGGCAAGACGCCGAACGGCGGAGCGGGAACGTCGAAGACGAACGTGCGCCAGGTGTAGAGCGGGGAGGCGTCGGGAGCGCGGCGCTTGGCGCCGTCCACCACCAGCGCGAGGTCTCCGACCGTCGGGGTCCACCCGACCTCCTCCTCCCACTCGCGGGAGAGGGCCTCCTTCAGCCCCTCCCCCGACTCGACGGTTCCGCCGGGGAGGTCCCAGAAGCGCTGCGCGAGCCCCTGGGCCGAGCGGGCGTTCCAGACGAGGAGCACGCGCCCGGCGGTCCTACACAGTCCGAGCGCGACGTCGCGATGCCCGCTCGGATCGGGGAGGAACATGCCGGGAGGGTATCCGATGGGATCCTCCCGTCGATCGCCTCCTCACGGCGGACGAGGACGGGCCCGCGCCGGGTCTCCCTACGAACAACGAGCGAAACGCCTCGGACAGGCGCCCGGGGCGCAACGGTCGGGGCAGGTGGTCCTCAACCGGGGGCCCCGGCACGGTCGATAGGGCCCCCACCCTCGGGGTGGTCGAGTGCCCCGAGCGGAGTTCGAGCCGTGCTGCCGCGAAATCGACACGCCCTTCTCACCGCCGTCCGAGGGTGCACCCTCGGGCTCGCCTTCGCGGCGATGTACCTGGTGGGGCCGCTCGGCCTGCGCGGGTTCCACGTCCAGCTGGCGTGGGGTCTGCTCGGCTCCTTCTTCCTCGGGCTCGTGGTGCCCCGCGCCTTCCAGGTGCGCCCGATCGTCCCGCTGCTCTGGCTGACCGCGGACGTGATCGCGGTCGGCGTCGTCGGGATGTACCTGCGCGTCCCGGACGCCCGGATGCTGCCCGAGAGCGCAGCCGGGGCGCTCACGTCGGAGGCCTCGCTGCCCTTCCTCTCCGGCTTCCTGATCGCGGTGCTCGTCGCCGTGATGGGCCGCAGGGTATACGCGGGCGCCCTCGGGCTGCTCGCCGGAGGGATGCTGCTCCTGCTCGGCGAGGCGACCGTCTCCCACGCGCCGGCGTCCGCCCTCGAGGAGGCCTCCCGGGTCACCGTCGTCCCCGGGCCCACGGACCCGAGCCATCCGCCCGATCCCGTCGCCGTGGCCAAGCTCCGGCGGGAACGGACGCAGATCCTCGACGCCGCGCGCTCCGTGGCGTCCGACCCGAGCGGGCCGCCCGCGTCGCGGGACCTCTATCTCTGGCTCCGCGTGCTGCTCGTGGGGCTCGCGGCCGTCGAGTGCGGCTTCATCACCTCGCGCATCGACGCCGAGGACAGCCGTCGCCGCACGGCCGCGAGCCTGGATCGCGAGCTGTCGGCCCGCGAGGCGATCGCGAAGGAGATGGCCACGTTCACGACGGCGTGCGGAAGCGCGGGCTCCATCCCCGAGCTCGGGGACGCCCTCGTCCTCCACCTGCGCAAGCACTTCCGAACGACCATGCGCGCCGTCGCCCTCGAGGACGCGAACGGCTGCGTGGCGATCTGGGAGGAGGGGGGATCCCTCGACCCCACCCTCGCCGCGAAGCGTCGGGCCCAGCTCCAGGCAGCCCTGCGCGAGGTGGGCTCGAACCTGGTCCCCGAGCGGCTGGACACGCGCGGCCTCGGTGGCCCCTCCATCGCGCGCGCCGAACGGCTCCAGACGAACATCGCCGTGCCTGTCCACGCCTCCGACCACGTCGCGGGCGTCCTGTTCCTCGGCGACACGCGGCGCGAGACGGTCGCGTCCGACCGGATCGGCGCCCTGGCGGAGCTCGCGCGCGCGACGGGCGACGCGCTGCGACGCCTCGAGCGGTCCCGCGACGAGCAGACGCGCCGCACCTCCCTCCTGCTCGGGCAGATGCGGGAGGGCATCCTCCTCGTGGGGCCGGAGGGCGGGGTCGCGCTCCAGAACCCCGCCGGCCGCGAGATGCTGCGCTCCCTGGGCGTGTCCGCGAACGGTCCGTTCGCCCTGGGCGAGATCCCGGCGGCCCAGCTCGCCGCCGTCCCCGCGGGCACCGTGCGCCGCACCCACGCGACGGTCACCACCCGGGACGGCCGCACGCTCCGCTTCGCCGTCGCCGCGATGGGCGTCGTGGACGGCGGCGCTCGCCTCGGCACCCTCGTGACGATGACCGACGTAACGGACGAGGAGCGAGGGCGTCGGCGCCTGCTGCAGGCCGAGAAGATGTCGTTCGTCGGGCAGACGCTCGCGAGCGTCGCGCACGAGCTCAACAACCCGCTCGCCGCGATCGTCGCCTACGCGGACCTCCTCGCGGAGTCGACGGTGCCCCCCGACGTCGCGCAGCTCCTCCAGCGCATCCGCGAGCAGGCCACGCGCACCTCGCGCATCGTCCGCAACATCCTGAGCGTCGCCCGCCGTCGCGGTCCGGAGCGCGCACACGCGTCCCTGAACGAGATCGCGACCTCGGTGATGGAGCTGTTCGGGTACGACGCGCGGCTCAGCAACGTGATGATCCAGCCGATGCTCGACCCCGACCTCCCGCCGCTCTTCGTGGACCGGCACGCGATCCAGCAGATCCTCGTCAACCTCGTCCAGAACGCGCTCCACTCCCTCCGCTCCCGCCAGGAGGGGGGACGATCGAGATCGAGACCTCGTGGAAGGGCACCCTGGCGCGCCTCGTGGTGCGCGACGACGGCCCCGGCGTCCCGCCCGACGCGCGCGGCCGCCTGTTCGAGGCCTTCTACTCGACGAAGGGGCCCGACGAGGGGACGGGGCTCGGGCTCGCCATCAGCCGCGGCATCGCCCGCGAGCACGGAGGCGAGCTGGCCCTGGAGGACCGCGGCGACGGTCGCCCGGGCGCGCAGTTCGTCCTGCGCCTGCCCCTCGGCGGGCGCCAGCAGGTATCGACCGAGACGGCCCCGGCGCCCGTCCCCGAGGGTGTGCCCGCGCACGTCCTGGTCGTCGACGACGAGGCGCCCGTGCGCGACGCGCTCGTGGCCCAGCTCACGCGCCTCGGCGCCAGCGTCGATGCGGCCGCGGGGATCGACGACGCCTACGCCCACCTCGCCAGGACCGCCTATGACGTGCTGCTCGTGGACGTGCGCCTGCACGGCCGGAGCGGCATCGAGATCTACCGGGATCTCGTCCAGGCGCAGTCGCCCCTCGCCGACCGGATCCTGTTCATGACGGGGGACTTCGTCAACGAGGACGTGGTCCGGGCGGTCCGTGCGACGGGGCGCCCCCTCCTCGAGAAGCCCTTCACCGGCGAGGAGCTCCGCCGGGCTCTGCTCGCGGCCGCAACGGCTTCGTAGCGACCCGCCGGGGCGTTGGCGTCGGCGCCCCCCCGGGCCCTGTTCGGGCCCGAGAGCCCCAGGCCTCCCCTGGCGTTCCGCTCCCCTCCCGCCGCCTCGGGACGGTACACTCCTGGCATGGCGTGCCTTCGCCGATCTCGCCTCGCGCTCGCGGCCCTCGCCCTCCTCGTCGGGGGCACGGGATGCGCGGCGCGGCGCGCCGGTGCTCTCGGGGGCGAGAGCGGACGCGTCGTGTTCGAGGGTTCGGGCGCGGCGGAGCGGATCTTCGCCGAGCGCGACCTGTCGGGCCGTCGCGGATACGCGTCGTTCGTGTCGGGCGTGCGCCTCCGCGACGACACCCCGATGCTGACGCCGATCCTCGAGGCGTCGCGCGCGGCGGACGCGCCCGCCCCCGCGTACGGCCCGCGCGGCGACACCGGCGAGAGCCCCGGCGGCGTGAAGTGGGTCGACCCGTACCCCGTCTACGGGAACGGCTACGGCTACGGGGGCGGCTACGGCTACGGGGGCGGCCTCGGTGGCGGCTACCCCGGCTTCGGGGGCGGCGGTGCCTACGTGGGCCCCGGTGGCTGGGTGTTCCCCGGCCTGCGCCCCGTGCCGCCGCTCGACGTCACGAGCCCCTACGGCGAACCCTTCAAGGCACCCCCCTCGAGCGACGTGAGCCGCCATCGCCCCGGCCTGTCCACCGGCACCGGCGTCTTCGGCCGCGACGCGAAGCGCTGAACGGGAGCGCGCCCGCGG
>JAYTCP010000361.1:0-8345 GCA_043736435.1 Planctomycetia bacterium
GCCGTCGAGAACACCGTCACGGCGAGTTGCCGTACGTTCGGCGCGCGGGAGGAGCGGTGGAAGGACCGAGAAAGGATCGTGAACGTCATGGGAGGCTCCGAAGGCTATGTTCGTGAATAGTTCGTATGATAGCTCCACCCACCGACAGCGCCATCCACGACGCACGACCCACGGAGGGCTGCCAGGCGGACGCGGGTTCCCGCGATGGGGCGCCTCGAGCCCCTTACGAGGCCGAAGGAAGCCGGCGCACCCGGCGCCCGCGGTGGACGGCCGGTGAGACGCTGCGGCGCGCCGCCGGCAGCCCGTCGAGGGGCGCGGGGGCCGTGCCGAGGTCGGCGGGGGCATCGGACGCAGGCATCCCCGGGAGGCTCGCGCGGCGCGCGCCCCCCGCGACGTCCCCGACGAACCGCGACCAGGGGAAGTTGCGCCCCGGGCACTCGGTGGCCTTCGTGTCCGAGTGGCGGATCACGCTCTCGGCGGAGATCCCGTAGGTCGTCATCAGCCAGCGCGTCAGCTTCACGGTGGCGGCGTACTGCGCCGGGGAGGGTCCGCCCCCCTTCTCGAAGTCGCCGACGAGCACGATGCCGATGCCGAAGTCGTTGAAGCGGTTGTCCGGCGTCTTCGCGTGGGCCCCGTGCTTCTGCAGGGGCCAGCGTCCGGAGGGCTCGACCTCGCCGTCGCCCGTCAGGGAGCCGTTGCCGATCACGAAGTGGTAGCCGCACTCGTCCCACCCCTTGGCGCGGTGGATCTTGTCGTACGTGGCGCAGCAGCCGCACACGTCGTCGCTGTGGTGGATGACGATCCACTTCCAGGGGCGGGCGGCGACCGAGGGGACCCAGTTGCCCGGGACGTCGCCCACGGCGACTCTCGCGACGACGGGCCTCGGCGTAGGGAACTTCGGCTTGTGGAGCGCGATGGGAGGGGGCATCACGATCGGCTGCGGGCGGGGAGCGGCCCGGTGCGCGGCGACCGTCCGACGCACGGCCTCGGCGCCGCCGGCCGGGACGATCACCCGAGAGCCGTCCCGTCGCGTGGGCTGGCCCATCGCGATCGTGCGGCCGTCGATGGAGATCGTGTCGCGTCCGGGGAACAGGCGCGCGCTCACGCCGTCCCCCGCGAGGAGGACGGACACCCCGTCGTCGTCGAGCCGGAGCCCCGTCTCCTCCGCGAGGGAGGCGGCGTCCACGGCTCCGCCGGTCGGGGTGCCCGGCGCCTCGAACGCATGGGAGGCCGGCGGAGGGCCTTCGACGTCGCCCACGGGCTCACGCGCTCCCCGGGCGGTGGTACAGCCCGCCATGCCGGCGAGACCGGTTGCGACGACGAGCACGAACGGGCGGATCCGCATGCGACGACGCTCCCGTGCGCGCCCCGGGCTCCCGGGGCGTGCCTGCTTCCCTCGATCGGATCGGACGCGGGCGCCACGGTCCGCACCGTGACCCAAGGATTGTCACCGCCGGGGGGCCCGGCCCGGCCCTCCCCCCGCGCCTCCTCTTCACTCGGATCGCCGCGAGCGGCTCATGGAGGCTCGGGAGGCGGGGTAGGCGACCCCGTTCTCCACGCTCGAGGCGCTCGGCCCGGACGATCTGTTCCTAGAGAGTTCAAGCCGCCTCCGGGCGCCTCACGAACCGCCCCCGGGCCGGCCGTCGCTCTCTCCCGGGAGCGCTGAGCCGAAACGGGCCGGGACGCCCGCGAAGCGCGAGACTCGCACGGGTGGGCCCCCGGCCCCCTCCGCCCCCTATGGGCCTGCGGCCCAGGCACCCCACGTCCCGGAGAGCGACCGTGACCCTCGCGCCCGATCTTGCCCCCCTCGATGCGGCTCTTTCGGGGGACGAAGAGGCCTGGATCCGGGGGCTGCTCGCCGCGGACCCGTCGAAGGTGCGCGCGACCCTCACGGCGACGTGGGCCGGCCTCGCGCGCCGCATGGGGCGGCGGGGCCTCGCCGGGCGCCTCACGCGCGAGGGCGCGACCGTCGACCTCTCGGCCTGGCGTCGCTGCGACGCAGCGGGCTTCCTCCTGCTCCACCGGGCCGACCCCGTCGACGACGCGACGGTGATCGATCTCTTCCTCCGGGGCGACCTCGAGGAGCGCGCCATCCTCCTGCGCGCCATGGCCTTGCGCCCCCTGACGCCGGCCACCTCGCGCCTCCTCGACGAGATCCAGCGCACGAACGTCGTCGCGCACCTCGAGGCGGCCTGCCTCGACCACGATCTCGTCGTGCGCGCCCTCGACGGCAAGCTCCTCTCCCGCGAGCGCTTCGACCGGCTCGTGCTCAAGGTCGCCTTCAACGACCTGCCGCTCGGCCGCATGCACGGCGTCGTCGACAGCCCCGGCCCCGAGCTCTCCCGCATGCTCCAGGCGCTCGCCACCGAGCGCGAAGCCGCCGGCCGCTCCGTCTGGCGCGACACGACGCGCCTGTGCGCCGGCGCGCCCGTGGCGGGCACCGTCGCCCGCGTGCTCGGCGGCCTCGAGCACGGCGACGCGGGCCTGCGCCTTGCCGCCGCCGACGCCCTCGGCCGCCTCCGCCGCAAGGACCTCCTCCCGTTCGCCCGCGAACGGCTCGACCGCGAGGACCGCCCCGAGATTCGCGCCGCCCTCGAGCGCGTCCTCGCCTCCTGACGCTCCGCCTCCTGAAAGGCCCCCATGCGCATCTTCGACCCGCACATCCACATGGTGAGCCGCATCACCGACGACTACGAGCGCATGGCGCTCGCCGGCGTCGCCGTGGTCCTCGAGCCGGCGTTCTGGATCGGCCAGCCCCGCACGCACGTCGCGACGTTCGTCGACTACTTCGACACGCTCATCGGCTGGGAGCGCTTCCGTGCCTCCCAGTTCGGCATCCACCACCTCTGCACCATGGGCCTCAACCCTCGCGAGGCGAACGACGACCGCGTGAACCAGGCGGTCCTCGACGTGCTGCCCCGCTGGCTCGAGAAGGACGGCGTCGTCGGCATCGGCGAGATCGGGCTCGACGATCAGACCGCCGCCGAGGAGCGCTGCTTCCTCGCCCAGCTCGCGCTCGCCACCGCGCACGGCCTGCCCGTCCTCATCCACACGCCCCACCGCGACAAGAAGCGCGGCTTCGAGCGCTGCATCGCGATGATCAAGGACGCGGGCTTCCCCTTCGAGCGCATCCTCCTCGACCACGGCAACGAGGAGACGATCCGCCTCACGCGCGAGCTTGGCTGCGTCTCCGGCTTCTCGCTCTACCCGTTCACGAAGATGGACGTGCCGCGCATGGTCGAGGTGATCCGCGAGTACGGCTTCGACCGCATCGTCGTGAACAGCGCCGCCGACTGGGGCATCAGCGACCCCCTCATGGTCCCGAAGCTCGTCCAGGCGCTGCTCCGCGCGGGCTTCGCCGCCGACGACGTGGGGCGGCTCGTCTGGGACAACCCGCTCGCCTTCTTCGAGCAGAGCGGCCGCATCGACCGCCGCGCGCTCGAGAAGCCGCCCGTCGTCTCGCGCCGCGAGACGCACGAGGGCAACTCGATCCTCCGGGGCCAGGACCCGGGCAAGACGTAGGAAGGGAGGGCGGAAGGAACGGAGGATTCCAGGGGCGGCGGGGGCCCTGATGCGTGCTCGACGCGTCTCGTCTGCCCTGGGGACTCGCCGCATCTCCTGACGGTCCCCAGCCCCGAGCATCCTCCACCCCGATCTCGCTGCCCGCCCCGGAAGGAGTGACCGCGGTGCGGTCACCGCCCCTCCGGGGCCGACGCAGCTTGCTGGACACCGAGTCCTGCCGTCGCGTAGGGTCATTGGCGCCGCTGGAGGGCTCGAGTGCTACCGCTCACGCTTCACTTCCGCTCGATCGTCGTCAGCGCGCGGGCGATCGCTTCCGAGATCGAGCCGTGGACGCCGGAGCCTGGATTCCGCTCGGCGCGCGGCACCGTCGGTCGCGAAGCCCCGCGACAGGGCATCTCCGCGCGGGCTCGGCCCGGCGCGGAAGCAGCAGCAGGGATCCATCTTCGCCGTAGGTCTGCCCTGGAGGCGCGCATGGCACGATCAGGACTCGTCGTTCTCGCGTTGGCCGCGTTCGCGTGGTCGACTCCAGCCACCGCGCTGCTCGCATCTCCTCCCGAGGATCCGGAGCCGCGCTGGCGGACGGTCGCGCGGTGGTACGGGAGCTTCGACCATGACGGCGTGAAGTACGCGTCGCGCGAGCCGGGGATGTTCGGGATGGCGCTCTCCTCACCCCATCATCACCAGGTCAGCAGCGGGACGATCGTGCTGCGCGAGGAGGTGGACGACGCGTTCGGCATGCGCCGGACCGTCGCGGAGAGCCTGAGCTGGAGCACCTCGGTCACGGACATGTACTACGTGGAGCGCGACGGAACGCGTGTGAAAGCCGGGTCCGGAGGAAGCGGGACGCGAAGCCTCAGCGCCGGGCAGCTGGAAGGCGAGCCGAACGCCGAACCGCAGCGCGTCGCCGAGCTGCGCCGGAAGGTCGCCGACGCGCGATCGGAGGTGGCCCGGCGCGCGCGCGAGAGGCAGGAGGCCGACCGCGAGGCCGCGGGCGCGCCCACGAAGAAGGTTCCGGTGAACCAGCTCGAGGCCGATGCGCTGGAGGGGATGGAGAGGTACCAGCTCCTGGCGGCCGATCCGAAGGCGACCCTGGAGCAGCGGAACGAGGCGGCGCGGAGGATGCAGGAGACGTCGCAGAAGTACTCCGACTGGATCCAGCGCCGCGTGAAGGAGCTGGAGGAGAAGCACGTGACGCGTTCGGAGGCGCTGCGGAAGATCCTCGAGGACCCCGCCGCGACGAACGAGCAGAAGGAGGAGGCCGGCAAGCAGCTCTCGGTCCTCGGCGACGAGATGTCCAAGGAGCAGGAGTCGATCTTCGGCAAGCCGGACCCGAAGGGAGACGCGCGCGATCGAGCGGACGAGGCGGCGCGCGCGGTCGAGTCCGCCCAGGAGGACCTGCGGAGCGCGCAGCGCGAGCTGGCGTGGCTCCAGCTCTCCCGCAACGGAGCGCTGCAGGCGCATGCGGAGGTGGCGGAGGTCGACGGGAGATCGCGGACGAGCGTGAGCGTCCGCGTCGAGGACAGGATGGTGGTCGACCTCCCGGTCCGCTACACCGGCCTGGGGTTCGCGACCGACCCACCGGGCGGATCGCGCCTCGCGGTCGAGCTCAAGGGCGAGAAGGAGCTCGGTGCATCCGCGTTCGCCGGGCTGTCCGGCCAGGCCGACGCGGACGAGGAGGGCGCCGCGACGATCTCGGGGCAGACGGCGGGGGGCTCCGGGGAGGACGGACTGATCGGCGGCCACACGTACGCCAGCTCCTTCACGATCTCGCGCGTGCCGGTGAAGCAGCTCCTCACGGTGCGAGGCTCGCTGCTGCATCGCATCCGCATTCCGCAGAGCGACGCGGATCACAACCTGGTCAGGTTCATGGGCACGCCTTGGATCCTGGACGGAGCGATCCCGGTGCAGGGGACCGTGCGCGTCGAGGCCAGGCTCGTCGATCCCCAAGCTGTGCCTCCGCCGCTCACGAGCATGTCCACGCAGCCTCCGACTCCGCTCCCCCCGCCGGTGAACGTCGCAGACTCGCGCGACGGCGCGTTCGAGCTCGCGGTGCCGATCCAACGCGGCAAGATGCTCCTGCTGACGTTCCTCTACCACAGCAAGGACGCGCAGCTGACCGAGACCGTGACCGCGTGGGTGCCCATCGACGACGTGCTCGCCGCCTGGGGCACCGTCCCCGGCACCAGCGGCGCGGCGCCGCTCTCGCAGGTCCTCCGGCGCAACGAGTGCGAAGTCCGCTGGGACGGCGGGACCCGAAGGCACCCCCTTGGAACGGAGACGTGCGGAGGCACGGTGCGGCGATACGGCGACGTGCACACCCTCTCCTTCGAGGGGCTCAACTCGATCCTGGTCAACACGTTCATCCTGGCTACGCCGTACCTGAACCAGAATCGTCACGCGATCGAGGTGACGGCCAAGGTGCCGGCGGCGAGGCTCCTCGCGATGCGGCCTGCGTACGTTCCCGAGCGCGAGGTCCGTGCGCGGCTCGGCGTGCCGGCGACCGGGAGCGCTCCCGAGTGGTCCACCACGACCGTTCCAGTCAAGGGAGCGGTCGTCTGCTTCCCGACGTCGGTGACCATGAGCCTCGGCTCGCTCGGGCTGATCCCCATCGCACCCAACCCCGGCACGACGGGCGACATCCAGCGCACCGCGCAGGGCGTGTACGACTTCTACTCGGCGAAGTACGCGAACGGGCCGATGGGCAGGTCGATGCCCGAGCTCTTCCCGTTCCCGCGATCGCCGACGATGATCGACTCGATGACGGAGTCGCCTGCCACGGAGCCGGGTGTCCGCGCCCTGCAGGACCACCTGATCGCGCAGCTGAAGGCACGGTACGCGTGCTGGCCGTTCGTCGACGGCAACGCGGACACCAAGAAGTGGCTCGTCAGCCTGCCCGGGAAGCCGACGGCGGTCGGCATGTGGTTCGGGGAGACGGCGACCTTCGACGAGGAGGTGCTTCGTCCCTGGCAGATGGCATGGATCGTCGGCGAGTACGTCAAGGCCGCGTACGGCGCCAAGGTCGTGTGGCACACGGAGGCCCCCGCCGAGCATCCGGAGTGGCGCAACGTCTTCGCCATCGAGCCGCGGAAGCTGCTCCGCGTGCTCGGGAGGGGCGGCAGCTCCATCGTCAGCATCAGCCATCTCGCGGAGACTGGGAAGGGGGGACATCTGATCGCGCTGGTGGGAGTGGTGATCGACGGTGCCGGCGACGTCGTGCGGCTGATCTTCAACGACCCGTACGGCGACCAGAGCCGCAACCCCAGGGTCGAGGGCTACTACCATCTCGGGCGCCCCGTTGCCAACGACCGGTCGAAGTTCGATCGCGATCCGCAGACGCTCGGAAGCCGGCCGGCCGGCCAGGACTGGGGCCGCTACGCCCCCTACGGACCGGACGTGGACTCGTACGATGGCAGGATGGAGGGAAAGTGGTGGGAGATCTACGAGCCGAAGGAGCCCGAGACGGCGACGACGCTACGCAAGCGCCTGCTCCCGAGCGTCCGGCGGGACAACTGAGCCGGGAAGTCGCTCGCCGCCTTGGGATGCTGCAGGACTTCCAGGATGATGTACTAGAAGTCGTGGTCGCCGTGGGTGCCGAACGTGAGCTCGAAGTTCAGCCATACGCTCCAGTTGGCGTCGTCATCGCCCGGAGAGACGGTTCCGAGCCCGGCCACGTCGTCGTAGTGGAGCTGGAGCCGGATGCGGCTGTGCTCGCTGGGGTAGTAGGTCAGCGCGCCCGTGGCGCGCCCGTGGTCGCCCGCGAAGGCCCCGTCGCTCGCGGCGTAGTCGACGCGGGCCCCGACGGTCCACGCGCGATGGAAGCCCCAGACGAACTGGGAGTACCCGCCCCAGTCGCGGTAGACGCGCGCTGCGACGGGCACGGCAATCGTCCCCCCCATGCCGTCGTCGAGCGTCTGGACTTGGTCGTCGGCCTCGTGGTCCCGGAGGACGACCTCGGTCATCCACTCGAGCACGGGCCGTTCGGCGTGCGATGACCTCCTGCTCCAGCTCAAGGCGAGGTCGGCTCCGTACACGTTCGTGCGTGCCCCCGGCCCCGTCGCGTTGGGCCCCCACCCGCCCGAGATGCCCGCGAGCACGCTCGGGGCGCCGCCGTGGCCGCACCCGGCGAAGTCGTGGCTCGCCTCGACGCGCGCGTGCCAGGCGAGATCGGACAGGTTGGCGACGTCGCGGTCGAACGACACGTGCGCGCCCACCTCCTCGCCCGCTTCGCCGAGGAACGCGACCTGGGTCTCCCCGCGGGCGTTCTGGAAGCCCGCGAGGATCCTCAGCGGCAGGCGCGGCACGAGCCAGGACAGCCGGGCCCCCTGACCACGCCATCCGTCGCCGCCGAAGACGCGGCCGAGGATCACGGGCTGGTTCAGGAACTCCCACGCATGTGGGTGGACGGGGTTCGTTCGGCCGAACTCGGTCAGGAACTGGCCGACCTTGGCCTCGAGGCCGCACGGGGGGGACGCCGCGAGGGCGTAGGCCTCCTCGAGCTCGAATGCGCTCTCTCCCGCCTCGTCGAGCTTGTAGATCACGGCCAGGAACCCGGAGACGTACGGATCGACGCGCGCCGACAGGATCAGCTCCTCGTTGCGGACGTTGGCGCCGCGCACGCGCGGGTCGTGATCGCCCAGCTCGATGTCGGCGAGGGCCGCGTCCGTGGCGGTGCTGGTGCCGAGCGACACGTCGAGGATCAACGCGACGTCGAGGTGCACGTCGGTGCCCGGGATCGCGAGCGTCGGGGGCGCCGTCGGAACGGATGGCCTTGCCTCCAAGTAGCGGTCGACGGCGGCGGCGATCTCGTCCGATGTCGCGGCCAC
>JAYTCP010000362.1:0-5554 GCA_043736435.1 Planctomycetia bacterium
CTGCGGCCAGCCTGCGCGCGCTCGGCGCCCTCGTGAAGACGGCGCGGCGCGACCTTGCGTTGCTGATGCTGCTCGCCACCGTCGTCCTCGGCTTCTCCGCGCAGGACCCCGTGGCCGTCGCCCCGCAGGGGCTCGCCGCGCTGGCGGTGCTCTCCATGGGCGGGCGCGCCGAGGGCCTCGGATTCCGTGCCCTCCCCCGTCTGGGCCTGCTCGCCGCGTGCGCTGCGTTCGCGTTCGTCCCGGGCGGCGACATGACGCACGTCCTCGTGCGCTTCCTCTGCGCGATCTCGGCGGTCTCGCTCCTCAAGCCCAAGTCGCCCCGGGAGCACGGATTCCTGCTCGGGGTGGCGCTGCTCGAGACCGCGCTCGCGTGGGCGCTCGCCGACGGGTGGGGGCTCCTCCTCGCGGGGACCGCGTTCGCCCTGCTCGCGCACCGGGCGCTGGCGTCGTGGCACCGCTGGCGCGGCGCGGTCCGCGTCGTCGGGCTCGGGGGCGTCGTGTCGTGCCCGTCGGGGGAGGCGCGGGGGATCCGCGCGTCGGCCGATCGGGCCGCGCTCGCCACGATCCTCATCGCCGTGCCGATCTTCCTCGTGCTGCCGCGCACCGAGATGCCGCTCCTCTCGCTGCCGGGCCGCGGCGGGGGCGGCGGGCTCGGCGTGGGCGACGAGGTGAGGCTGCGCGGCCTCGGCGCGCTCGGCGACCCGGACGAGCCCGTCGGCTCGGCGCAGCCCACGACGGCCGCCGCGAGGGGCCTCGCTCCCTACCTGCGCGCCGCCGCGTTCGAGTCGTTCGACGGCCGCACCTGGACCGACGGGGGAGGCGAGGACGTCCTCCCGCTCGACCCGGCCACGAACCGGACGGAGACGTTCGGTCCGCCGCTCGACGACGACCCCGTCCGCTTCGCGATCGTCATCGACGCGGGCGCCGCCGTGCGCCTGCCTCTCCTCGAGGGCACGTCGTCCATCGCGTTTCGCGACCCGGCTCCCGACCGCTACGCCCTCCATCGCCGCCACGGCACCGTGCGCGCGATGCACCCCCGGCCCGTGGCCCGGCACGTCTACGTCGTGGAGGCGCCCGCGACGGCGGTCCTGCCCGGCCCGGGCCCGACCACGGCACGGGACGATCCGCTGCTCGAGCTCCCGCCCGCGCTGCGCGCCGAGCTCGTCCCGGCCGTCCTCGAGGCGATCCGCGGCCTGTCGGGCGATCGCGCGCGCGCGGAGGCCCTCGTCGCGTGGGTGCGCGACCGCGCGACCTACGACCTCGGCGGCGCGCCCGCGGGGCCGAACCCGGTGGGGGACTTCCTCTTCCGCACCCGACGCGGGCACTGCGAGTACTTCGCGAGCGCGCTCGCCTGCTGCCTGCGCGTGGCGGGCATCCCCTCGCGCCTCGTGGCCGGCTGGCACGCGTCGCGATGGAACGGCGTCGGCGGGTTCTGGACGCTGCGTCGCGGCGACGCCCACGCGTGGGTCGAGGCCTCCCTCGACGGCGGCGCCTGGGTGCGGTTCGACGCCACGCCCGCCGGCGTGCTCGACGCAGACCCCTACGCCGGCCTCGTCGGGTTCTTCGCGCGGATCCGGGACGCGATCGACTTCGCGTGGAACCGCGACGTGCTCGCCTACGACCCGACCACCCAGCGCAGGACCCTCCGCACCATCGCCGAGTCGGTCACGTCGACGGTGTCCGTGCTCCTCGCGCGGGCCGAGCCGCTCCTCGTGGCCCCGTTCCTCGTCCTCTCGGTGCTCGTCCTGCTCGTCCGGCGCCGGGCGCGGGCCCGGTCGTCCCGGGGCGATCCGACGGCGTCGGCGGTCGCGTTCTACGCCCGGTGCCTGCGCGCGCTCCGTCGGCGCGGCGTCGCGCGACACGCCTCCGAGGCGCCCCTCGCCTTCTCCGCGAGGGCGGCCGACGCCCTCGATCCCGCGGCCCACCGCGCGCTCTCCGCCGCGACGGACGCCTTCCTCCGCGTGCGCTACGGCGGGGCGGAGGGACCCCCGGACGACGAGATCGAGGCGTGGGTCGCCGCCGTGCGGTCCCCGCGCGGGGTGGCGAAGGGTGGACAGCCCGCCGGACTGGCCCTACGCTGACCCGTTCGACCCTCGAATCCCGGACGGAATCCATGTCTCCCAACAACCGCATCGTCAAGAAGGCCAACCACGGCCGTCGCCCCTGCAACCGCCGCGCGCGCGCCAAGAAGGCGATCAAGACGCCGCGGTAGTCGTCGTGGCCCGAGGGCCGCTCGCGCGGATCCGCGCCGCGCGCGGGTAGGTCGTGGGGGAGCCCGCGCAGCGCGCCAGGCGCCCGGGAGTCCTCAGGTGGGGGCGCGCCGGGCGCTCGCACGTCCTCATGTGGGGGTCCGGGTGCCTCCCCGGGTTCAGCGGACGGGCCCGCGGTCCGACCTCCATCGGTGTGCCGACCTTCCCCCGCGCCCCGCGTACGCTCGCCCTCCTTCTCTGCGCCGCGGGCGCCGTCGGCTGTCGAGGGCTTTGGGATCGCCCGTTCGACGGAGGATCCGCCGGCGGAGGCGAGCCGCTCCCGGCTCCCCGGCACGTGGCGCGCTCCGTCGCTCCGCCGACTCCCCCGGCCGCGGTCGCGCCCGTCGAGGTCGCGCCGTCGCCGCCCCCGGAATCGGCGCGCCTCGAATGGGCGCCCCCGGAGGCGTCCCGCCCGGCTCGCGCCCCGCGCGTCTCCTCGGGTCCGACGCCGACCGTCGAGGACCGCGCCACGTTCGACGAGGTGAACCGCGTGCGGGTCGGCCGCGGCCTGCGCCCGTTCCGCTGGAACGACCGCCTGTTCCGCGCGGCGTACGATCACAGCGCCGAGCAGGCCCGCCACGGCTACATGGGGCATGGTTCGCCCGACCCCGCCCGCGACGCGCTGGTCGACCGTCTGCGCCAGGCCGATTGCGCGCCCGCGCGCCAGTGGGCGGAGGTCGTGGCGTGGGGCTACGAGGGCCCCGCGAGCGTCACCCTCGGGTGGATGAACAGCGCCGGCCACCGGAAGATCCTCGTCGACCCGAGCCTCGAGGAGGCCGGCTTCGCCCGCGTAGGCGACTACTTCACGGGCAACTTCGCCGCGCCGATGCGTCGTTGACCTGCGAGGGGGCGCCGCGGACCCGGGAGGAGGGCGCCGCTGATCGGGACGACCGCGGCGCCGGTCGCCTGGTCTACGTCGCGGTCGCGTCGCCCGCGTCGGTTGCGGCCAGATCGTCGGCCGGCGGGGACTCGTCCGTGGGCGGGGCGGGGGACTCGCCCGCGCGGCGGTGGGCCGTCACGACGCGGAGCACCTCGAGCGCCCGTCGATGGTCCGGCAGGAGCGGCGCGTGGAACGTCATGCGCTCGCCCGTGCGGGGGTGGGGAAACGTGAGGCTCGCCGCGTGGAGCGGCGTCCGCGCGAGGCGCGCCGCGGGGCCGCCCTTCGGGTCGACGAGCCGCCATCCGCTGCGGCGCCCGTAGAGCGGGTCCACGAGCAGCGGCGTCCCGAGCGCGGCGAGGTGGAGCCGGATCTGGTGCGTGCGGCCCGTGCGCGGGATCGCGCGCACGCGCGCGGCGCCGTCGAGCCGTTCGATCACCGCGTACTCCGTGCGCGCGGGCTTGCCCTCCCGGTGGTCGACGCGCCCCTTGCCCGCGTGGCCGGGATCGGACAGCGGCAGGTCGACGACGCCGGACTCGGGCTCCGGGATCCCCTCGACGAGTGCGTCGTAGACCTTCTCGATGCTCCCCCCCTCCGCGAACGCGGCGGTCATCTTGTTCCGCAGCAGGGGATCCCGCACGAGGACCATGACGCCGCTCGTGTCCCGGTCGAGCCGGTGGACGAGGCCGAACCCCTCGAACACGTGGTCCTTCAGGCGCTCGAGCAGGGTGCGCGTGGCGCCGAGGTCGGCGCCGCCGTGACAGGGCACGTTCGGCGGCTTCACGACGACGAGCAGGTCCTCGTCGCGGTGGAGCACCTCGATCCCGCGCTCGCGCCGCTCGCCGCTCACGCCCGCCCGCAGGCGCGCGCGCGCGGCCGCCTCGGCCACCGCCTCGTCGACGTCGGGCAGCGTCACGCGCTCCTCGCCGCGCAGGGCCGCGCCCGGCTTCGCCCGTCGCCCGTCCACGAGCACGAGCCCCTCCTTGACCAGGTCCATCCAGCGGCGGCGCGAGCACCGCGGGAAGCACTCCGCGAGGAACCGGTCGAGGCGGAGCCCCGACGCCTCCCGCGGGACGAGGAGCACCCGATCGGCCGACCGCGCGCCCTTGGGGCTCTCCCGCGGCGCCTTCGGGGACTCCCTCGGGAAGGGCGGCGGGGCGTCGGTCGGGGCGGGCGGCACGGCGTGGATCTCGGGGGCGCGGGGGGACGGAGGCACGGGGCGGGCGTGGTGGGCGATGAAGGATTCGAACCTTCGACAGCCTGCGTGTAAGGCAGGTGCTCTGACCGGGCTGAGCTAATCGCCCCCTTGCGCAAGGCGTGCGGGGCCGGCCCGCGCGCCGGTCGGAGCCCGCGCCGCGGCCGGGCCCCGCCGGGCCCCCGATCCTACCCGCACGATGGGCCCGGGAGCGGTTGCGCAAGCCTGCCCCAGGCCCTACCCTCGTGCCGAGCCGACGAGACCCGTCGGTCGGAGCGCTGCCCCATGGACACGACGGACTCCCGCGGCGGGATGCCTGGCCTCGGCCGCTACGCGATCGCCGAGCGGAGCTTCCTCTCCCGCGTCTTCGGGTGGATGGGCTTCGGCCTCCTGCTGACCGCCCTCGTGGCCTGGTACGTGGGCACGCCGGAGCGCTTCGCGGCGATCTTCGGGGCCAGCCGTGCCGTCATCTGGATCGCGTTCATCGGCCAGCTGGTGCTCGTCTTCGCCATCGGCGGGGCCGTCAAGCGCCTGAACGCGAGCCTCGCCTCGACCCTGTTCGTGGCCTACAGCGCGCTGATGGGGCTCACCCTGTCCGGCATCTTCCTGATGTACACGCAGGCCTCGATCTTCCAGACCTTCCTCGCCTCGGGCGTGACCTTCGGGTGCGCCGCCGCGTACGGGGCCCTCACGAAGAAGGACCTGTCCTCGTTCGGCAACATCCTCTTCATGCTCCTGATCGGGGTGATCGTCACGTCCCTGGTGAACCTGTTCCTGAAGAGCACGGCGGTTACGTGGCTCACCTCGTTCGTCGGCCTCTTCGTCTTCACGGGACTCGCGGCCGTCGACATGCAGAAGCTCAAGGCCTACCACCAGTCCGCCTCCGACGGCGGCGACCGCGACAAGGCCCTCGCCGTCGGCGGGGCGTTGACGCTCTACCTCGACTTCATCAACATCTTCTTGATTCTCCTGCGCTTCATGGGCGACCGCCGGTAGGACGACCGCGACCGCGAGGGGCCACGCATCGCGGGGGGCGAAGACCGGAAGCGGCCCCGCCGCGCGTGGGATGGGGACAAGGCGCTGCGGGATGGGGCCCCCCCGGGGTAACGTCTTCGCGTTGCCTACGTTCGTGGCCATCGACTTCGAGACCGCCGACGCCGGGCGCGACAGCGCGTGCGCGGTGGGGCTCGTGCGCGTCGAGGACGGCCGCATCGTCGCGCGCGAGCACCGGCT
>JAYTCP010000363.1:0-5264 GCA_043736435.1 Planctomycetia bacterium
GGGGGAGACCCCCGACGAGGGCGCCGGCGACCGCGTCTACGGGGGCACCCTGGTGCTCGAGGCGGGCAAGCCCGGGACGACGATCGAGGTCCGCGTGCCGCCCGAGGGCGCGCCCCGGGTGTCCGTCGGCGGGAATGCGCTGGCCGCCCCCGCGTGGGCCGGCGAGGGGACCTTGAAGACGGCCGAGGTGAGCGTGCCCGGCGCCACGGCGGGGACGACGCTCGAGCTGTCGTGGCGCAGGGGCGGCCTCGAGGCCTCGCCGGCCGCGGGCCCCGACGGCTCGCCCCGCGGCATCGGCCGCGCGCTGTTCGAGCACTGGCTGCTGCCGTTCGAGGTGGCCAGCCTCCTGCTGACGGGCGCCATCTTCGGCGCGGTCGTCCTGACGAAGCGGAGGCTGTCGTGAGCGCCCTCGTCGCGTCCCTCTGCCCCCCTTGCGTCCTCGCGGCCGTCTCCCCGCACGGCGTCCTCGTCCTCTCGGCGATCCTGTTCGCGGTCGGCCTCGTGGGCGTCGCCTGCCGCCGCAACATCCTGGTGATCCTGCTCTCCGTGGAGATCCTGCTCAACGCCGCGAACCTCGCGTTCGTCGCGTTCAGCAAGGTCCACGGCGACGTCACCGGCCAGGTCTTCGTCTTCTTCGCCATGACCATCGCGGCCGCCGAGGTCGCCGTCGGCCTCGCCATCGTGATCGCCGTCTACCGCCTGCGGCGCGGGGTCGACGCCGACGCGTCCTCCGACCTGCGCGAGACCGACCTCGAGGGCCCCGGCCCGATCACGCCGGAGGGCCCCGACGTGCCCGCCCACGACCACGACGCCGACCACGGCGACTCCCCCGGGGGCGGCGGGCACGGGCAGGATCCCCACGGCCACGACTCCCACCCCGCGCACGCCGTCGGCACGCAGGCCTTCGGCGATCCGGGCGCGACCGCGGAGGCGCACTAGATGTCCGGCTTCCCCCTTCTCGCCTCCGGGACGGGCGCCCACGCCGACGGCTGGGCCGCCTGGATCGTCCTCTTCGCCCCGCTCGTGGCGGCCGCCATCGTCGCGTGCGTGCCCGCGATCCGGAAGCGGCCCAACGTGGCCGCCTCGCTCTCGATCCTCGCCATCGGCGCGGGCCTCGCGATCACGCTCTTCCACTACTTCATCCCCGCGCTCGGCGCCGGCCACGAGACCGGGCCCGCCGAGAAGATCGTCGAGTGGGTGCGGATCCCGATCACCGGCGCCGGCGACCTCGTCATCGGCATGGGCACCCGGATCGACGCGCTCGCGACGACCATGATGCTCATCGTGACGGCGGTCGGTCTCGCGATCCACGTGTACAGCCTCGCCTACATGGCCGGCGACCCCTCGAAGGGGCGCTTCTTCGGCAAGCTGTCGCTCTTCGTCTTCTCGATGCTCGGCATCGTGGTCTCGCCGAACTTCATCCAGACGTTCGTCTTCTGGGAGCTCGTCGGCGTCTCCTCGTACCTGCTCATCGGCTACTACTGGGAGAAGGACTCCGCGGGGGAGGCCGCCAAGAAGGCCTTCATGACGAACCGCGTGGGGGACTTCGGGTTCCTCCTCGGCATCCTCGTCGTGTGGGCCGCCTCCGGCACCTTCGACTTCGCCGAGCTCGCCGCGCGCCTCAAGACCGACGCGGGCGGCTACGAGGTGGCCGCGCTCGGCGGCACGATGGCGCTCGGCGCCGCCCTCGTGTTCTGCGGCGCCATGGGCAAGAGCGCGCAGTTCCCCCTCCACGTCTGGCTGCCCGACGCCATGGAGGGCCCGACGCCCGTGTCGGCCCTGATGCACGCCGCCACCATGGTCGCGGCCGGCGTCTACATGATCATCCGGTGCTTCTTCCTCTTCGAGGGCACGACCTGGGCCCCCACGCTCGTCGCGTGGCTCGGCGCGACCACGGCGCTCCTGGCGGCGTCCATCGCGATCACCCAGACCGACATCAAGAAGATCCTGGCGTACTCGACCCTCTCCCAGCTCGGCTACATGACCCTCGCGCTCGGCGCCGGCGCCTACACGGGCGCCATGTTCCACCTGACGACCCACGCGTTCTTCAAGGCCCTGCTCTTCCTCGGGGCGGGCAGCGTGATCCACGCCTGCCACACCCAGGACATCTTCGAGATGGGCGGCCTGCGCCGCTTCATGCCGTCGACGTACCGCACCTTCCTCCTCGGCACGCTGGCCCTGTGCGGCATCTTCCCCTTCGCGGGCTTCTGGTCGAAGGACGAGATCCTCTCGAGCGTGCTCCACGCGCACGCGCTCCCGGGCCACACGTTCCTGTGGGGCGTGGGCACCCTCGTGGCCGGCATGACCGCCTTCTACATGGGGCGCTGCTTCATCGTGACGTTCCTCGGGACCTACCGCGGGCCGAAGGCCGCCGCGGACGCCCACGGGCACGGTCACGGCGGGGGAGGAGGGGCCTCCGGGTCGATGAGGCCCGGTGGCGGGACGCACGGCGCCCACGACGACGCGCACGCGGGCGCGCACCAGCCACACGAGAGCCCCGCGACGATGACGGTGCCGCTGTGGTTCCTGGCGATCTTCGCGGTCGTGATCGGCTTCATCGGCATCCCGGACAACCTCGGCGGGAAGGGCAGCAACCGGTTCGAGCACTTCCTCCACGCCTGGAGCTTCGAGGAGGGCGAGTTCCACCTCAGCGTGGCGCTGATCTCGACCCTCGTGGCGCTCGGCGGCGTGTGGCTGGCTTGGCGCACCTACCGCTCCGTCGAGGCCCGCACGACCGACCCGCTCCCCGCGCGGCTCGGCGGCCTCCACACGATCTGGCGCAACCTGTTCTACGTGGACGCCTTCTACGGCTTCCTCGTGCAGAAGGTCCAGCAGGGCATCGCCAAGGCCACCTGGGTCTTCGAGCGCCGGGTGCTCATCGGCGGCGTCGTGAACGGCATGTCCCAGGGGGCCCGCCTCGCCGGGGACCGCCTGCGGCGCGTCCAGGGCGGACGCATCACCCACTACGTCTCCTGGCTCCTCCTCGGCACCGTCGCCGTGGCGGCCGCGGCCCTCCTCCGGTAGGCGGCCCCCCGTGAACATCCTCCTCGCGATCCTCCTCCTCCCCGCCGCGGCCGTCCTCGCGATCTTCGCGACGCCGGCCGCCAAGCCCAAGGTCGTCAAGGCGATCGCCTTCCTCGCGACCCTCGCGGTCCTCGTGCTCGCGGTGGTCCTCGCGCTCGGCTTCCACGGCACGTCCTCGCGGCCCGAGGACACCGTCGCGGGCCACGCCTACAAGCACGTGCTGTCGGTGCCGTGGGTGCCCTCCATCGGGCTCCAGTTCAAGCTGGGCGTCGACGGCATGGGCGTCGCGATGGTGCTGCTCACCGCGCTGACGATCTTCACGGGCGTCTGCGTGTCCTTCTCCATCAAGGACCGCGCGAAGGAGTTCTTCCTCAACCTCCTCGCGCTGGTCACGGGCGTCTTCGGCGTCTTCATGGCGCTCGACCTGTTCTTCTACTACTTCTTCTACGAGCTGGCCGTGGTGCCGATGTTCCTGCTCATCGGGTGCTGGGGCAGCACCACGAAGACGATGAGCCGCGACTACGCGTCGATGAAGCTCGTCCTCATGCTGACGGCCGGCGCCGTCCTCGCCCTCCTCGGCCTCCTCGCCATGTACATGCGCGTCGAGCCGCGCACCTTCGACATGGTGGCCCTCGAGCGGTTCGCCCGCGAGGGGAAGGGCTTCGACGTCGCCTTCCAGATGACCTGGTTCCCGCCGGTCTTCCTCGGCTTCGCGGCCCTCGTCCCGATGTGGCCGCTGCACTCGTGGAGCCCCGGCGGCCACGCCGCCGCCCCGGCGGCCGTCTCCATGCTCCACGCCGGCGTGCTCATGAAGATCGGCGCGTACGGCATCCTGCGCGTCGCGGTGACGACGATGCCGGACGCGGCCGCGGCCTACCTGCCCTGGGTCGGCGTCCTGGCCTGCTTCAACATCATCTACGGCGGGTTGGTGGCGACGGCGCAGAAGGACATGAAGTTCGTCGTGGGCTACTCGTCGTCGAGCCACATGGGCTACGTGCTCCTCGGCATCGCGACGACGAACCTGGTGGGGATGCAGGGCGCGGTGTTCCTCATGTTCGCCCACGGCGTGATGACGGCCCTGGCCTTCTCCCTGATCGGGTTCTTCTACGAGCAGACCCACACGCGTTTGCTCGGCGACCTCGGCGGCCTGATGAAGCGGATGCCGTTCGTGGGCAGCCTCTTCCTGATCATGACCATGGCCTCCGCCGGCCTGCCCGGCTTCGCCAACTTCGTCAGCGAGCTCCTCGTGATCATCGGCGCGTGGCAGCAGAAGATGTACGTCGCCGCGATCCTCGCCACGTGGGGCATCGTCATCACGGGGGTGTACCTGCTCCGCACCATGAAGACGGCGTGGTTCGGGAGCATGCCGGCCCGGTGGGAGGGCCTGAAGGACGCGCGGACCCCCTTCCAGCGGCTGCCCTACCTCGTGCTCGCGAGCGTGCTCCTCCTCTTCGGCTTCTGGCCGCAGCCCCTCCTCTCGCTCATCGAGCAGGGGGTCTCGCCCATCGTGAAGTCCCTCGAGGCCGCCCAGGCGCGGAGCGCGGTGAGGTGACCATGGACCTCCACCTCCACCTGCTCCTGCCCGAGATCATCGTCGTCGTGACGGTCCTCGTCGTCGTCACGGCGGACCTGCTGCTGCCCGCGGCGCGCCGGGTGCGCCTCGTGCCCGTCGTCGCGGGCCTCGGGCTCCTCGCGGCGCTCCTGACGCTGCTGCTGGACGGCCGCACCGGCGGCGCGGTCTTCGGCCACTTCGTCGTCGACGGCTTCAGCCGGTTCGTGCGCGGGATGGTGCTCGGCGCCGGCGTGCTCCTGACCCTGGTCGCCGCGCCCTACACGGCGCGCATGGACCGGGGCCACGGCGAGTTCTACGCGATCCTCCTGTTTGCGCTCGTCGGCGTCATGCTCGTGTCCGGCGTCACCGACCTGATGTCGATGTTCGTCTCGCTCGAGCTCGTCACGATCGGCTCCTACGTGCTCGCGGCCTTCAAGCGCAACGACCCGCGCTCGACCGAGGCCGGGCTCAAGTACCTCGTCATCGGCGCGGTCTCCTCGGCGATCCTGCTGTTCGGCGTGGCCCTCGTGTACGGCGCCACCGGCTCGGTCGACTTCGGCCCGATCTCGGCCCACGTCGCGGGGAAGGGCTTCGGCCCGCTCCTCTCGCTGGGCGCCGTGCTCGTCATGGGCGGCCTGTTCTTCAAGTGCTCGGCCGTCCCGTTCCAGGTGTGGGCGCCCGACGTCTA
>JAYTCP010000364.1:0-1554 GCA_043736435.1 Planctomycetia bacterium
CCCGCGGCGCTCGGCGGGGTGGAACCCGCGGTGGGCGCCGCGGAGGAACCAGCGGCGGGCGGCGGGGTCACGAGCGGGTGCCCGCCCGCGAACGGCGCGCGCGGAGGGGCCGTGGCGGGGGCGTGGGGCTCGTTCATGCGCCCCCCCCCATCCACGGACGGAACCATGCGGGGACGTCGAGCCAGCCCTTGTGCCATGCGAAGACGCACGCCGTCGCGAACACGCACGCGACGACCCACGTGCCACAGAGCGCGTCCAGGCGACGGTTGCGGCGCTCGGTCGGGGCGACGCCGAGCATCGGCACCGCGACGACGAGCGCGCCCGCGGGCACGAGGTCGAGCACGTCGGACGTGCCCTCGACCATGCCCTCGTCGAAGCGCCGGCGCACCACGGTCAGCCCGTAGCCGATGGCGAGCCCGAGGCCGATCGAGGAGAGCAGCCACCTCATGCGGCTCGGCCCCGAGGGCAGGACGGGCGCGACGGCCCAGTTCCCGACCTGGAAGTCGATCGTGCCGCCGATGACCTCGTCCCGCTCGTACACCGAGACCTGCTCGCGGGAGCTCTCGGCCGCCTTCTCCCGGGACTCGAGCTGCCGCGCGGCCTCGCCGAACGCGCGCGCGTACGGGGCGACGAGGTCGGCGGTGACCGGCATCCGGTCGCGCCGGACCTGGGCCTCGCCGAGGCGCTGCCGCAGGCCGTCGATCTCCTTCTCGTCGGCGTCGATGTCGGCCAGCACGCGCTTGCGGTTGTTCTCGACCGTCTCGAGGTAGTCCTTGCTGCTCGTGATGCGCTTGATCGAGCGGTCCTTGTCGGCCCGCGCCCGCGCGGCGCGGAGGCGGTCCGAGCCCTCCGCCATCATGCGGCGCAGCCCCGCGACCTCCTCGTCCTTCACCTTCACGCCGGGGTAGCTCGGCTGGAACTTCGCGTTGAGCGCCGCCAGCTCCTGGAGCGCCTTGTCGAGGTTGCCCTGGAGCCCCTTGAGCTCGAGCTCGATGCTGACCTCGTCGACCGAGGGCTGGTTGGCGCCCGTGTCGAACGCGGGCGGCGAGCGGAGCTCCTTGTCGTACGTCTCGAGCAGGCGCCGCGCGGAGACGGCGCGCGACTCCACGTTCTGGATCCCCTGCTCGAGGCGCGTGATCTCGCCCGCGATCTGCTCCTTGAGCTCGGGGAGGGTGTCGCGATGGGTCGTCCGGATCTCCTCGAGCCGCGTCCGGGCCGCCTCGTAGCGCTGCTGCGCCTCGACGAGCTCCTTCGCGTGGAAGTCGCGCCGGCTCTCGGCCATCTTGAGGTTCGCCTTGCGCTCGCCGTCGAGGAAGGCGCGCAGGAGGGCGTTCACGGCCGCGGCGGCCAGGGCGGGGCTCCTGTCCTCGATGGAGATCGCGAACGTGCCCTCCCCCACCACGTCGTAGGACACCCGGGCGCGGGCCTTCGTGACCACGACGGGGTCCTTCGGGGACGCCTTCGGGTAGAGGATGGGCGACATCGCCTCGATGTGGGGCTCTGCGAGCACCCGGTCCCGCGCGGTGGCCATCACCTGCTCGGTCCGCTGCTCCC
>JAYTCP010000365.1:0-4217 GCA_043736435.1 Planctomycetia bacterium
GGCCGGAGTCGGGACGGGCGCGCATGTTCGCGCGGCCGCACTTCTGGATCTGGGAGGGTTCGGCCCTCTACGCCGAGGGGCTCGGCGACGCCCCGGACGCACGGGCCGGCCACGAGCGCTTCGCGCGCTTTCGGCGGCGGCTCGCGTGGGGAGAGGCGGTGCCGCTCGCCACGCTGTTCGCCCTGGGCCAGGACGCGTTCGCCGGCCGTCACTACGACGAGGCGGCGTCCTTCATGAGGTGGCTGCTCGACGGGGACGGTGGCGTCCGCCGCGAGGCGGCCCTTTCCCTGCTGTCCCACGTGATGGACGGGAACGGTGCGACGGGCGACTTCGAGCGGATCGTCGGGCTCTCCGAGCCGGACGCCGAGGCGCGGTGGCTGGCGTCGCTCGGCCACGTGGCCCCGCCCCCCGCCGGGGCCACGCAGGGGCGGTAGGGCGAGCGCCGCGGCGGGAATACGTGAGGGAGGGGATCCGGGCGCGTGCATCCTCGCGCCATGCGCACGGTGACGCTCAAGGCCGGTTCCAGCAAGCCGCTGTGGATGGGACACCCCTGGGTGTACGCGGACAGCATCGAGCGGGTGGACGAGGGCACGGACGACTGGGTGTGCGTGGCGGACGCCCGCGGGAAGGTCGTCGGGCGCGGCTGGTGGTCGCCGCAGAGCACGATCCGGGTGCGCATCGTCGATCGCGGCGAGGAGGGGCCGCCCGAGGCCGAGCTCCTCGCGAGGCGGATCGCGGCGGCCGTCGACCTACGTCGGCGTCTGTTCCTCGATCCCGCCCGCACCGACGCGTACCGGCTGGTCCACGCGGAGGGCGACGGGCTGCCGGGCCTCGTGGTCGACCGGTTCGGGCCGGTGCTCGTCGCGCAGTTCGCGACGCGGCCCCTGGTCGCGCGCCGCGCGGCGATCGCGCCGATCCTGCTCGCGTCGAGCGGCGCGCGGTCCCTCGTCGCGCGTCCCGGCGGCAAGGAGGAGGAGGAGGGGATCGCGGGCGACGAGGTGAGCTTCGTCGCCGGCGACCCCGCGCCGGAGCGCGTCGAGATCGTCGAGGAGGGCCTGCGGCTCTCCGTGGACCTGCGCCGCGGGCAGAAGACCGGGCACTACGTCGACCAGCGCGAGAACCGCCGCCTCGTGGCCTCCGCCGCCGCGGGCGCGCGCGTCCTCGACCTGTACGCGGGGACCGGAGGCTTCGGGCTGCGCGCGCTCCTCGCGGGCGCCGCCCACGCGAGCGCGGTCGACTCGAGCGGCCCGGCGCTCGAGTGCGCGCGGGAGAACGCCGCCCGCAACGGCGTGCTCGCGCGCTACGAGACCGTCGAGGTCGACGCGATGGAGCACCTCGCGACCCTCGCGCGCAGCAAGTCCGAGTACGACGTGGTCGTCGTGGACCCGCCGCGCTTCGCCGCCACGCGGGCCGGCCTCGCGCGGGCGATCGACGCCTACCGGCGGCTCAACGTGCGGGCCCTGACGCGTGTCGTGCCCGGCGGCCTCCTGGCGACGTTCTCCTGCTCGGGCCTCGTCGAGCCGGAGCCGTTCGCGGAGATGCTCCGCGCGGCGGGGCGCGAGTGCCGCCGCACCCTCTCGGTCCTGCGGACCTTCTCCGCCGGGCCGGACCACCCCGTCGATCTCTGCGCCCCCGAGGGCCGCTATCTCACCGGGCTGCTCGTGCAGGTGCGTCCGTGACGCCCCTCGCCGCCGACCGGATCCGCAAGCTCCTCGGCTACGGCCTGGCACTCGGCATCACCCTCCTGCTCTTCCGGGTGCTGGGTCGCACGGCGGACGGCCGCCAAGCGCTTCTCGATCCCGAGCTGATCGCCCTGGCGGTCCTGATCGCGCTCTCGATCACCTGGGTGCGCGCGGCGAGGCGGATCCGCCAGGCCGATCTCGCGGCGCGGCGCGGCTTCCCCGACGCATCCGGGTCCGAGGCGCGGCCCGGGAACCCGGACAAGGACGCGTAGGGGGCCACCCGTGCTCGAGGCGTTCCTCACCTCCACGATCCTCGTCGCGATCGCCGAGACCGGCGACAAGACGCAGCTGCTCTCGTTCGTCCTCGCGGCGAAGCTGCGCCGCTTCTGGCCCATCGTGCTCGGGATCTTCGTCGCGACGATCGCGAACCACGCCCTCGCGGGCTCCGTCGGGGCGTTCGTGGCGGGCCTCGTCCGGCCCGACGTCCTCCGTTGGGGCATCGGCATCGCGTTCGTCGGCTTCGGTCTCTGGACCCTCAAGCCCGACACGCTCGAGGGCGAGCCCGACGTGCGCCCCGCGGGGGCGTTCGTGACGACGCTCATCGCGTTCTTCATCGCGGAGATGGGCGACAAGACGCAGCTGGCCACGATCGCGCTCGCGGCGCGTTTCGCCTCGCTCCCCGCCGTGGTCGTCGGGACGACCGTCGGCATGATGATCGCCAACGTCCCGGCCGTGTGGCTCGGGGAGACGCTCGCGCATCGGATCAACATGAAGGCCGTGCGATGGATCGCCGCCGCCCTCTTCGTCGCGCTCGGCATCCTGACGATCGTGTGGCCCGGCGACGTCCTCGGGCGCGGCTGACCGCGGGCCGACGGATCAGTAGCCCTCGATCCTCACGGTGGCGTCGTCGATCCGGAAGATGGAGAGGATGTAGCCCTGCTCCTTCGTCTCGACGACGCGGAAGGTCCCCTCGACGCGCAGGGGCTCGCTCGTGTTGGGGAGGCCCTTCGCGTCGGCGGACGTCTGCACCTGGACCTGCCCGCTGATGCCCGCCGGCATGCCGAAGCAGCACGACATGTGGTTCGCGACGAGCACGAACTCGTGGATGTCGTCGAACTCGTAGAGCGGCAGGAGGAACCCACGCATCGTGACGCGCTTGCCGTCGAGCGCCTTCACGGCGTCGGGCAGGTCGAGCAGGCCGGGCTTGTAGTCGTAGGCCGTGAGCACCGCCCAGTCGAGCCCGTCCGTGCCGGGCGCCGGCTTCGGCGCGGGGGCGGGGGCCCCGGGGATGACGGGACCGCCGCCGCGGAGCAGGGGCCCCGCGGCGTACGGCAGGCCGAAGGCGACGGCGCCGGTGTCGCGCTCCCCCGATGCCGCCGTCGAACGGACGCCGATCACGAGGGCGACGGTCCCGAGGAGCGTGGCCACGAGCGCGAGGATGCGGTCCATGTCGTGAGGATACCGCAAGCGGGGCGGACGCGTGCCGGGACCGGAGATCCCCTCGGGAGGGGGAGGGGGGGTGGGGGGTGGGGGAGGTCTCCCCGCCGTCCTTCTACGCGCCGCAGGCGTGGTGGTCGTGCGAGGGGCCCGTCCCCGCGATCCGATGCCCGCAGCGCTCGCACGGCACGGACCGGCCGTAGCAGGTCCCGCAGAAGTAGTCGCCGTAGGAGAGGAACGTGCGCAGACGGTTCACCTCGCGCAGGAGCGTCGCGCGGTCCGCCTGACCCGGCTCGAACTCGCTGACGACCGGGCTCTCGCGCCCGCAGTCGGTGCAGCGCACGTGGGGGAGGACGTGGAGGTGGCGTCCCCCCGGCCTCTCCATCGGCACCGCGGGGCGCACGCCGGTGCCGCCGCAGAGGGGGCAGAGGACGTCGAGCCGCCCGCGGATCGCCGCGCGGATGAACTCGCTCTTGTTCGGGAGCGTGTCGAGGAGGGCCGCCGTGTCGGCGTCGAGCTTCACGGCGACGAGGGCGGGCTTGCGCTGCTTGGCGCGGGCCATGGGGGTCTCCGATGGGCGCAAGACTAACGACGTCATACCGTTCGGGAGCGCGAAAATCCCTGGCGCGGGGGGCTCACGCCCGGTCGAGCCGGAACGGGATCCCGGCCCCGACGCGCACGCCCTCCGCCGAGAGGAGCGCCCGGAGGGGCAGGACCTCGACGCCAGCGGCCACCGCCCGCGCGAGGCCCGACCCGTAGGCGGGATCGATCTCGTGCGCCGGGCGGAAGACGTCGACGTCGGGGCGGTTCACGAAGAACACGAGCACCGCCCGGTCACCCGCCCGGGCCCGGTCCGAGAGCTCCTCGAGGTGCTTGCGCCCGCGCTCGGTGGGGGAGTCGGGGAAGCGCACCTCGTTCCCCACGCGATAGCTCGTGTTCTTGATCTCGACCCAGCAGCGCCGCTCGCCGTCCTCGAGCAGGAGATCGATACGGGAACGGCCCTCGCGCCCGTAGACCACCTCGTGCCGCATCGACGGGTAGCCCCGCAGCGCCGGGATGCCTCCCCGGGCGATCGCGGCCTCGATCGCGCGGTTGGGC
>JAYTCP010000366.1:0-1530 GCA_043736435.1 Planctomycetia bacterium
GACCAGGACCAGTACCTGCCCGTCGTGTCCTCGTTCAAGGCATCGACGGGCATCGAGGTCAAGGACCAGGGCGAGACCGAGGCCTCGCGCAGCATCGGCGTCACGCAGAAGCTCGCGCTCGAGAAGGACCATCCCGTCGCCGACGTCCTCTGGGCGAACGAGATCATGAACACGGTGTACCTGCGCGACCTCGGGGTGCTCGCGCCGCTGCCGCCGGGCGTGGCCGCCGCCTTCCCGGAGGCCTCCAGGGACACCAAGGGGACCTACGTCGCGTTCGCCGGGAGGGCCCGCGTGCTCCTCGTGAACACGAAGCTGCTGCCCGACCGCAAGGACTGGCCGACCCGCGTCGAGGACCTCCTCGATCCGCGGTTCGGCGGGCCCGGCCGCGCCGTCGCGCTCGCGAAGCCCCTGACCGGGACCACGTTCACGCATGCGGTCGCGCTCCTCACGCGCGACCCCGCGAAGGGGGAGGCGTTCTGGCGCGCGGTCGCGGCACGGGCCGAGAAGGGCGAGATCAAGGCGGCCTCGGGCAACGGCGCCGTCATGCAGCTCGTCTCCGACACGACCAAGGGCATCGCGTTCGGGCTCACCGACACGGACGACGCCCGCGTGGCGGTCACGAAGGGCGCGCCCGTCGAGGTGGTCTACCCCGACCAGGGCGAGGGCGAGGTCGGGACGCTCGTGATCCCGAACACGGTCGCCCTCGTCAGGGGCGGCGCGCATCCCGCGGCCGGCGCGCGGCTCCTGCGCTGGCTCGTGTCGCCGGAGGTCGAGGCGAGCCTGGCTGCCGGCCCGATCGCGAACATCCCGCTCCGGGCGGAGATCGCCGTGCCGAGCCACGTGAAGCGTCCCGGGGCCGACTTCCGGCCGATGACCGTCGACTGGGACGCGGTCGGGGCGAACCGGGACCGCTGGAGCAACCTCCTCCAGTCGCTGTTCGCGAGCAAGTAGCCGCGCGGAAGGATCGTCGTGGAGCGGAGGCGCGGCCTGCGACATCTCCGTTGCAAGGCGCCCGACGTCGAGCGAATCCTCCCGCGATCTGCGCGCCGCGCCCCCGTGAGCCGATAGCATCCTGCATCGCGAGGGTGCCGAGGCCCACGGGCTCCAACGGCCCTCCTCGGCGGGCTGGCGTCCCACGCCTGGAGAGCTCCCCATGAAGCGCATCGCATCCCTCCTCCTCCTCGCCGCGGCGACGCTCGTGTCGGTCCGCGCGGCGTGGGCGTCGGTCGAGACCGACCTGCGTCAGGCGACGGCCGGAGGCCATCCGGTGTTCCTGATCGTGAAGCAGGGGGAGACCAAGGGCATCGACCTGGCGCGCCGGGTCTGCGCGGAGGCGCAGCAGATCGTCCAGGGCTCCGCCGTCGTGGAGCTCGACCGCGGCGATCCCGCGAACGCCCCGGTGGTCGCGATGCACCGGCTGACCAGCGTGCCCGTGCCGTTGATCCTCGTGATCGCACCGAACGGCGTCGCCGCGGGCGGCGCGAGGCCGGACCAGGTCACCGCGGGCAAGCTGGCTCGAATGGTGCCCAG